>JAJRWY010000056.1 GCA_024276575.1 Candidatus Binatota bacterium | reverse complement strand
TAGCCTGCATTATTCATGAAACCTCGTCGCGAGAGTCGCAAGCGCCCGTGAGATCGGCCCCAGCGCAGCGTTGAGGCCCGCAGGCGTAGTGACACTACGTCGAGGGCCGAAAAGCGAGCACGGGCCGAGATTGCGGGCGATTGAGGCTTGTAGCAGAGGTTTCATGAATTATGCGGGCTAGTAGGCGGCGCGAAGCTGCAGCCAAGCGGAAATCGCGGCACACGACGAGCACAAACTAGGCGAACGAGATCGCCTACGAGCAAGCGGATACACCAAAGCAGATACACGAAGGCTAGCAGCCTCCATAACAACCGAATCGGCAAGAGGGGTTCAGAAATAATGAAGATGTTGAAGAAGATTTCGTTGGTGGCGGCATTGCTGCTCGTTGTCTCGGTGATCTCAACGACCGCAAGCGCCGACGAGGCCAAAGGCTTCTACGGCGTGGCTCAAGCCGTATACTCGAGCTTCGACGCTTCGGGGGGACTCTCAGACTCCGTATCTTTGAATGACGAGGAAGACTTCGGTTTCGGCGTTCTCGCAGGCTACCAGATAAATCCTTTCGTCGGTGTCGAAGCCGGCTGGATCGATCTAGGAGAAGCACAGGGCATGGGCACCGACGGCGAGCAGGTGCCGGTTCGTGTAGACCCTGGCGCTAGCGGCGTCCACACCCAAGTGGTCGGAACCTATCCCTTGCTCGACTGGCTTGCCCTTAACGGCAACATCGGCGCTTTTTTCTGGGATACGACCACGCGCAGCCAAGCTGTAAGCCAAGTGGTGCTGGAAAATGACGACGGTGTCGGCCTCAGCTTGGGGGCAGGCGCGCAAGTCCAAGTCCACAAGAACATCGCCCTGCGTCTGGGCTACACGCGGTTTTTCGGCGTCGGTGATCTCGATATCGACTCGATAATGCTCTCGGCAGTTTTTCATAGCTGGGACGCCGACTGAACTCGGCGATACGCCTGAACCCGGCGATACGCGCCGATACGTCTGGGGCTCTATCCACAACAGCCGGTGCGGGGCTGCGCGGTTTCCCTGGCAAGCTCAGGCGTCCAGTTCTGTCCAGTTCTGCCCCGAGGCAGCAGGCGCGGGGATCGCCGACGGACCATTACAAGCCTGACGAGATTCTCCTGAGCAGGCTATCTTGCCCCGTACTTGGCGGACAAGCGCAGGCCGGAGCATCTCAGGCGCTGGCCTCTGTCAAGCGCCGGCCGGCACTTCGTTTTCCTCGTGCTCTCCAGACGGCGCTTGTATATGAACTGCATCGCCTCCGCTTCCAGGCACACTCTGCGAGCGTACCGCACGTAGCGTCGCGGCTTGTTTGAGTTCCGCAAAACTTTCATCGATGGCTCTGACGAATTCAGGCAAGTCCGGCACCAAAGTGGGATCCGCGTTAAATCCCCAGAACATCCGGCCGTCATAGCTGAACAAGGCCACACCCAAGCCGGTGTTCTCTAGCAGGGGAACCTGGGGATACATCGCCAGCATTTTCGCACCGAGCATGTACAGAGGAATCTGCGGGCCCGGGACATTGGTCACGATCATGTTGATCGGACCCGAAGTCGCCCGGGATCCGAGCGAAAGAAGAGTCGCCGGTGCCCACTCGGCAGCCGCCATCAACATCTCCACACCCAGCGCTTGTTCAGAGCGTTTGAGATCCTGGGTCACTTGGTGAATGGCCTCGAGACGCGCAATCGGGTCGCTCAGTCCCAAGGGAAGCCTTACTATCCAGCTCGAAACTTTGTTCCCAAGCTTACCGCGGTCTTCTTCCTTGCGAACACTCACCGGAGCCGAAACCCTGAAATCGAGTTGGTCGGGATCCACACGGCGGCGTTGAAAATACGCACGCAGAGCCCCACTGACAGTAGACAGCACGACATCGTTGACCGTACAGTTCAAAGCGCGCCTGACCAGCTTTATTTCGTCAATGGGCATGGTCAGCCAGTCCACCCGCCGATGCGGGGTAAGCGGCCCGTTGAGCGGCGTGTCCGAGGCTGCGCGAATCGCATAACCGAGTAGCTCGGTTACGGCGCGTACGCGCTTGACCACCTCGTAGCGAAGATCCTCCGTCTGGCTGCTCAGTTCCTGGAACGAACGAATGGCGAGCAACGGCAAGTTGATGCGCCGCCGCCACTCGTCGACCATAAGTTCCAGCCCCGACGGCGTAGGCCTCGGCAGGAAAGGCAAGGGCTCCGGCCACTCTGCCTCCGGGCTTATCGACATCAGTACACGCGCCATGTCCACTCCCGAACTGCCGTCGATCATACAATGGTGAAGCTTGCTCACGACAGCAAAACGGTCGCCTTCCAGCCCCTCGATCACCCACATTTCCCACAAGGGTTTGGCACGGTCGAGCTGTTGAGACATCACGCGCGCCGCGAGTTTCTTCAACTGCTCGTCGTTGCCGGGCCTCGGCAAGCTGGTATGGCGAATATGGTAGTCGATATTGAAATGCTCATCGTCCACCCAGACCGGATGGTCTTCCAGCGGAATCCACTTCAGCCGCTCTCGATAGCGAGGGATCAGATGCATCACCGAATGGATGGCCCGCTTGAACGCCTCGATATCGATGCCGCCCTCTGCGGTCTTCAGCGGACCCGCTTCGTAGATCTGAGTCGAGGCGACGTGCATATACACGCTGCCCTGCTCCATCAGCAGAAAAGAATTGTCCTGGGCAGACAGGCGTTCGTAGGCGTATCTAGGCATTGGGCATATCCCCTTCGCCGCGGTAGCGCTTCGGCCGTTCGAGAAACGCGAAGCCGCCTATAAAGCGGCTTCGATTGCGTTGAGATCGGCTTGCAGTTCGAGAAAATCCGAATTCATCTCCGGAATCGTCGCACAAGCTCCCTCGGCACGCTGCAAAGAGGCCCTGGCCGCACCGAGAAGCTCGAAGCTCTTGTCACGTTGCGCGTCGGGACGTTTCAAGTAGTAACTCAGGGTAAGGAAATCGCTTTGCATGCTCTTGGTCTGAACCACGCAGAGCTTGGCGGCGCTGAGGTCCTCGGCAGCCGCTACCCCCGCAGGGGCCATGATGCACAGTGCCGCAATGGCAAATAGCAGGGTCTTCAACGAATCGGTTTTCACGTGTTCTCTCCTTCGGAAACCTCGAACCCGGGAGGCCACCATGCCTTACTGTGCCCTAGTTGCCGCCCTAGTCGCCCTAGTTCCGTACAGCCCCGGTTCCCCCTGGCTGCGATTATGTGACGCCTCGAAACCCTGCGCCCCCAATCCTCGGTGATCCCCCAGATCCAGCCATGACGCCATGAAGGGACGCCGCTTCGCCCCCGGGATATCTCCGCCTCGATTTCAATCTTCAATCGGCCAGCAGGCTCCTGGCAATCTGCGATATCTGAATCTCATCAGTACCGCCGTAGATCTGCAATACCTTGGCGTCACGGCAAAGCTGCTCCACCTGGAACTCAGCCATATATCCGTTACCGCCGAAAAGCTGCACCGCCTCGAGACAAACTTCCATTGCGGCCTGGGCACTGTAGAGCTTCATTGCCGAAGCTTCCGCGAAACTCGGTTTACGCCCCTTGTCTATCATCTCGATGTGGCGAAATACCAAGTTCTGAATATTCATGCGGGCGACTTCCATCTTCGCCAACTTCAACTGGATGAGTTGAAACTCGCCGATGGGACGGCCGAACTGCACACGGGTTTTCGCGTACTCCACGCACAGCTTCATGCACTGCTGGACGATACCGAGTGCCATCGCCGCCACTCCACTGCGTTCGGTCGAGAAAGTGTCTTTGGCTCCGCCGCGCGAGGCTCCGTCCTTGGGCTCGCGCTCGCCGAGCAGGTGGTCTTTGCCAACCCTCAGGTCCTCGATGAACAGCTCTCCGGTAGGCGAAGAATGCAGCCCCATCTTGCGCATGGGCTTGGTCTGGGTAAGTCCGGCCATACCGCTCTCTAGTACAAAACTCACGACCTTGCGCTCTCGCGGTGCGTTGCCTTCGTCGAGCTTGCAGATGAACACTATTGTATCGGCATACGGACCGTTGGTAATGAAAGTCTTGCTGCCGTTCAACACGTAACCATCGCCGTCACGGCGCGCAGTGGCCTTCATGCCGCCGAAGGCATCGGATCCCGAACCCGGCTCGGTAATGGCCCAAGCGCCGATCTTATCGAGAGTAAGAAGGTCCAATGCCCAGCGTTCGCGCTGAGCCACCGTCCCCTTGGCATTGATGGCGCCCGCGGTGAGTCCCGCGCTAACACCCATCGCCGTGACAATGCCGGGACAATAGTGGGACAATTCGATCACCGGAATTATCTGCATCGCGGCCGCATCGCCGGCGCCTTCGGACGGTGCATCCGAGTCTTCCCGCTTCGATGTCCCGCTCTCCGCTTCGGCGCCCTGCGGATCCCCGTCTTGCGCTGCCTGCGCGGCTTCTTGTTCCTTGGCCTTGGCGATCTGCTTGGCAAAACGCGCGCGTGCGATCTCATCGATACCGAAAGTTCGCACCATCTTACGCATGATCTCGTAGGGAGGCGTATCACCGTGTTCTATCTCTTCGAGATTGGGTACGATCTCCGCCTCGACGAAACGTCGGACCGCATCACGCATCAATATGTGCTGTTCACTCCACTCGATCATTCGCAGACAACTCCTCTCGCTGTATTCTTGTCTCGCAGTGCGCTCGCACCGCAGTATTCTTGTCTCACGTATTCATGTGTCGCGGCGCGCTCGCACCGCAGTATTTTTGTCTCACCGTACTCTTGTGTCGCGGTGCGCTCGCACCCGTCTCGTACTATGTCCACAGCAGTATACTTGTCTCACTGTATTCTCGTCTTGCGCTGCGCTGCGCCCGGCTCGCACTATGTCCACGCCACAGTCTTCCCGCGCCACGGTCTTTCCGCGCCACGGTCTTCCCGCGCCACGGTATGCTCACGGCACGGTATGCTCACGGCGCAGTATGCTCACGGCACCTCCCGAGCGCGGCGATCATCGAACCGCTACACAGTAGCGGTCACCACTGCTGAGTCTAACCGGCGAGACGCTGCGGCCGAGAACGAGTGGTGCTTGAGGAATTCGCAGTTCTCGGGATAAGGTTCCCACCGTCGGCTACTCGCCCGGACCATCCGGACGAGTTCGCCGCACGAAGTCCCGGCGCGCGGCACTTGGACCGGGACGTGACAGCGGGCTCAACGGCCCAACAGCGACGCTTTTGACAACAAGACCATTTCGCGACCGGCAATATAGAGGAGCAAACTGCTTGTGGCATACGAAACGGTAATCGAGAAACTCGAAGGCGGAGTGCTGCTGCTCACCATGAACCGCCCGGACAAGAAAAACGCTTTCAACCAGCAGATGTGGTTCGACATGCGAGACGCCATGGCCGCCGCGCAAAGCGACGACTCGGTGCGGGTAACGGTGGTCACGGGGGCAGGCACGGCCTTTTCCGCGGGCCAGGATCTTGCTGAAATGAGCGGCATCGACACATCCGACCCCTCCTCGGAAAACGGGTTCTCCAGCTTCCTGGACCGCTTGTGCCTATTCGACAAACCGTTGGTCACAGCAGTCAACGGAGTCGGAGTCGGCATCGGCCTAACCATGCTGCTGCACTGCGACTACGTCTATATCTCGCGCACGGCGCGCCTGCGCGCCCCTTTCGTAACACTCGGTGTAGTTCCGGAAGCGGCGAGCAGCTACTTGCTGCCGCTCATCGTCGGACACCGAAACGCAACCAAGCTCTTGTTCGAATCCGATTTCATCGATGCCACCACGGCGGTGGACATCGGCATCGCCAACCAATTATGCGACCCCGGGCAGCTTCTCGATCGGGCCATGGAAAAAGCTCGCGAACTTGCCGCCAAGCCTCTGGGCTCACTGCGTGGAACCAAACGGCTGATGATGGCTACGCGGGCCGAGCAGATCGCGACCGCCCGCGCCCGCGAGGATGCGGCTTTCATTCGACGAATCGGATCGCCTGAGAACATGGAAGCGGTAATGGCCTTCATGGAAAAACGCGCGCCTGACTTCAGCAAGGTCGATCCGGGCGACAAGAAGAGTTGAAGTTGCGGAAAAGTTTGGCCCTCTCCAGTCGGGCTATGTCCATGCTGCATCGGGCGACAAGAAGAGCTGAGCTTGCGGGAAAGTCCGACGGCTTGTGCGATCAGACGCGGCGATACGAGTCCAGAACTCTGTCGAGTTCGGCCAACGCCGCTGAGGGGTCGGGTTCCACCAGAACTCCGTGTATTCCCAGATTTCTGGCAGCTTCAACGTTGGCCTCGAAATCATCGAGGAACATGCTGTTTTCGGCCGCCACGCCGAGCAACTCGAGGGTATGGAGGTAGATGCGCGCATCCGGCTTTCTCATGCCGACTTCGCTGGAGTCCACAACCACATCGAAAAGGCGGTCGAGGGGAAGCATCGGCCTCCAGACCGAGGAAAACTCGCGTGCGTTGTTGGTAAGCAATGCAGTCTTCAGTCCGGCGTCGCGCAAGCCCTGAGCACGCGAGACCATCGCATCGCGAGTGGAATTACTTGATCCGATGGCGCCCAACACGCGCAACAGGTCTATTTCCACGCCCGCGGCGCTGCCCAGTGCAGTGATCTCTTCACGCGCCTGCTCGAAACTGATTTCGCCGCGTTCAAGCTTATGCCAGGGATGTGCGGTGTCGCGGTGATAAGGCCCGAAGACTATGCCCATCATCTGCTCACGCTCCACACCCATTTGGTCGCCGACAGCTTCGCTGACCCTAAACGGCGAATCCGTAAACACGCCGCCGAAGTCAAACAACACGGCTTTTATGAGTTCTTCCATATCCTTCTCTTCCGAGCGCCGGAACGCCATGACAACGCGTTCCAGCAATAGTTTGTCCCAGAAATCGCAGCAACCGAAGCTAACGACCGCGCAGCGGCGGTACAAGCGCTTGCCTCCGCGTTGGCCGCAGCGTTTGCCTCCGCGTCGACCGCAGCGTCGGCCGCAACGTTGGCAACTGAGATCTCGAGTGACGGGGTAAACGGCCGGCCGCGGGTACCGACACGACGCGGATTCGCCATCCGCACAACACGGATACAGCGCAGATACGACGGGAATACGACTTGCACCGCCGGCGCGTGCTGCCGATACTCTGGACGGTCAGCACCGGCCGCCAACATGTGAGATGAAACGCCGGGGACTAGGAGGAAGCAGCATGGATATCGGCAAACTCGGCGCTTGGTTTTTCTGCGATGCGATGCCGGCCGCAGAAGCGGCAGAATTCGCCGTAAAAGTGGAGCAGTGGGGCTACTCGACGCTGTGGATCCCCGAGGCCATGGGAAGGGAGGCCTTCTCCGCATCGTCGTGGTTGTTGGCCAACACCAAAGCACTGAATATCGCCACCGGTATCGCCAACGTCTACGCCCGCGACGCGGTAACCATGGCAGCAGGACAAAAGACCCTAGCCGAGCAGTCCGGAGGGCGTTTCCTGCTCGGCATCGGCGTCTCGCACCGTCCTCTGGTCGAGGGCGTGCGCGGGCACAGCTACGACAAACCGCTGACTTTCATGCGCGACTACCTGGCGAAGATGCAGTCGGCGCCGTTTTCGGCGGTCGCCCCGCAAGAGCAGCCACCCATCGTCATCGGCGCCCTGCATCCGAAGATGTTGAAACTCTCGGCCGAACTCACCCAAGGCGCTCATCCCTACCTAGTACCTCCCGAGCACACCGCTTTCGCGCGAGAACAGATGGGGCAAGACGCATGGCTCTGCACCGAACAGAAAGTGATACTCGAGACCGACCCCGCGATTGCCCGAGCCGCCGCGCGATCGGCGCTGGCCATGTACTTGGCTTTGCCCAACTATAGAAAAAACCTGAAACGCTTCGGCATGAGCGATGAAGATCTCGACAACGGCGGCAGCGACAAAGTGATCGACGCGGTCGTCGCCTGGGGCGATGAAAAGGCGATCGCTGAGCGTATCAAGGCCCATCACGACGCGGGAGCCGACCACGTTTGCATACAGCCGCTGCGCCCCGACGGGTTGCCGCAGCCCGACTTTCGCATTCTCGAAGCCATGGCTCCTGCCAACAACTAGCCGGCATTATTCATGAAGAATGCCGGCTAGAGGATGCGCACGCTTGATGGACCAAGCAATACTTGAGCGGCTACGGCACGTCCGCGTCTCCGACCCGCAAGTAAGCCTGGACGCTTTCCCCGACTTCCTGATCATCGGCCCGCAACGCACCGGGACGACTTGGCTGCACGCGAACTTACGCGAGCATCCAGAGATCTTCATGTCGGAACCGAAAGAGCTGTTCTTCTTCAGCCGCCTGAAAACACCCGGACACCCGCGTTTCCAATCCGACGATCTGTGCTGGTATCTGTCGTGCTTCCAGGACCCCCTGTGGCGCCGCGCGCTACGGCAAGCACTGTGCATCAAACAACACGGGCGCGCGTTCAGGCCCAAGGTCAAGGGCGAAGCGACAGCCAGTTACGCAGCATTGGACCACGACGTTATCGAGGAAATTGCCCTGCTCAACCCCCGATTGAAGGCCATCATGATGGTACGCAATCCAATCGACCGGGCCTGGTCGCACGCGACCAAGGACCTTGTACGCAACCAACAAAGAAAACTCTCGGAAGTAAGCGACCGGGAGTTCGAGGAGTTCTTCTCCGACCCCTACCAGTTACGCTGCGCCGCCTACTCGGCCAACCTTGCCAACTGGCGCGACTGCCTCGGTGAAAAGCAAGTCCTGGTCGGCAAATTCGATGATGTAGCCGCACGACCCGAGCAACTGCTGGTCGAGGTCATGAATTTTCTGGGCGTCAGTTCTCAGCAGCGCTATCTCGGATCCCTTGCCCGTAGCACGGTAAACCCCGCTGGTTCGCGCGAGATTCCAGCCAAGCAAAAAGCGCTACTCGAATCCCTGCTCGCCACTGAAATGCAAGACTGGCGGGAAAACTTCGCCGGCTGAGCGGGGCTGAGACCCCTGAAACGAACGCATGCCGCTCATGCGGTACTCACGCCCTGCCGTACTTGCGCCCCACGGTATCTGCCGCCCCACGGTATCTGCGCCCTGCAGCACTCGCGCCTTGCGATGCCTGCGTCCTGCGGCGCTTGCCCCTTGCGCTACTTGCGCTACTGCGCCCAGTCCAGTCTTCCTCCAGAGTCCCAATCCGTGTTTCGTCCATCTGCACCAGCATCCTCCCATGCTGAACAGTCCCTTGGTGATTTCAGACGCATTTCATATTGGAAAAGACTAGTCCTTGCCATACTAGCGAATATCGGATAAACGCATCCGCTGAACTAGATAATCATCCGGCGGCGCGATTCGTCTCGAAAAGCGGCGGGTGCGACTGCCAGGCAGATAGCGGAAAGGGGGCAACCTTTCATGAGAATTTGGGTCGGTCTCGTATTGATATCCAGCCTCGTCGCGGCTCCGGCCTCGGCGGGTGAATTTCTTGCAGAACTCTCTGAAGCCAGCACCGAGTGCGTGGACTGTCACAGTTCGACAACACCGGCCCTGTACGGCCAGTGGGGCAGCAGTAAGCATTTCGGCGCCAACGTCGGCTGCTTCGAATGCCACGGCGCGGACAAAGGCGACGCGGACGCTTTCGACCACGAAGGGCGCATGATCTCGATAATCGTCTCGCCCAAGGACTGCGCCAAATGCCACTCCAAGGAAACCGAGGAGTTCATGGGCAGCCACCACGCTTCGGCGGCGAAAATCCTCGGCTCGCTAGACAACGTACTCGGGGAAGTCGTAGAGGGTCCTGCGGCCGCAATGAACGGCTGCAAGCAGTGCCACGGCTCGGTAATCAAGGTTAACGACGACGGCTCGCTCGATCCGGCCACCTGGCCGAACACCGGTATGGGGCGCCTCAACCCCGACGGAAGCAACGGAGCCTGCTCGGCCTGCCACTCGCGCCACGCCTTCTCGGCCGCGCAAGCCCGGCAGCCCGAAAACTGCGGCAAGTGCCACCTGGGTCCCGACCATCCTCAAAAGGAAATCTACGAGGAGTCCAAGCACGGCATCGCCTACTACGGCAACATCGACAAGATGAACCTGGACAACTCCAAATGGGTGGTGGGCGAAGACTACTGGGCGGCTCCCACCTGCGCTACCTGCCATATGAGCGCGACTTCAGACCTGCCGATCACGCACGATGTCGGGGAGCGCATAAGTTGGACGCTGCGGCCGGCAATCTCGGAAAAAGTCGATGCAAAAGCCAAAGCTGCGGGTAAGAAAGTCAAGTCCTGGCAGGACCGCCGCGCCGACATGCAAAACGTCTGCTCGGCTTGCCACTCCGAAAGCTTCGTAGAGGCTTTCTACTTCCAGTTCGATTCAGCCATCGAGCTTTACAACGAGAAATTCGCCAAACCCGGGCTACGGGTGGTCAAGGCGCTAAAAGCCAACGGCCTAGTCACCACCGACGTGGCCTTCGACGATGAGATCGAATGGACCTGGTTTTACTTATGGCACCATGAGGGACGCCGGGCACGCCACGGCGCGTCGATGATGGCGCCGGATTACACCCAGTGGCACGGGTTCTTCGAGGTTGCCGAACGTTTCTACATGGAGCTGATCCCGCAGGCGCGCGAGCTTGCGGAGCATGCCATCGCCGAAGGCAAGAAGAGTGAAGGCGAAGCGGTTCTGGCCGAAATCGAGGCAGTGCTGAACATGGACCAGCACAAGTGGATTCTCGGCAAGATGGACCCGGACGAAAAGGCCCGCAGGCAGGCCGAGCGCGCCGAGTTCAAGAAACGCTACGCTCAGTAAGCGCTGCGCCGCCTAGCGCGCGGCTTTGACGATAAGCCGCCGGGGTAGGTAATCCCGGCGGCTGGATTATCCCACGGGGCTTCGGCCCACCGATCGGCCGGCTGGATCAGCGCCAGGTCAGAGCCGCCGCAAGCTTTAGAGATCCGCTTGCGGCGGCTTAGTTTTTTCTTGCGGCGACGATAGCCACGAACGGCGGTTCTCGACACAGGGAGACAGCAGCGTTAGACCAGAGCTGAAACGTCGCAAGGAGAACACCATGAGTACTTTCGTATTGGTGCACGGGGCTTGGCACGGAGCCTGGTGTTGGGACCAGGTCGCCGCCGAGTTGCAGGGACACGGCCACCGGGTCATCGCCCCGGATCTGCCGGGACACGGCGACAATCGTTGCCCACTCGAGCAGGTCTCGCTACAGGCCTACGCCGGATGCGTAGGGCAATGCCTGGAACAATGCGACGAGAAGGCCGTGTTGGTCGGGCACAGTATGGGGGGGTTGGTCATCAGCCAGGCCGCCGAAATCAATCCGCAATCCATACGTACCCTTGTCTATCTGGCAGCCATCTTGCTTCCCGACGGCGGATCGCTGATGTCGTTCATGGGCGAAGACGACCCGGAGGCCATCATTCCAGCCAACCTCATCCCTTCACAGGACGGACTGTCGATGACCCTTCGCGAAGAGGTCATACGCGAAGCCTTCTATGCTGAATGCAGCGATGACGACGTAGCACGGGCCAGGGAAAAGCTGTGCCCGCAGGCGACCGCACCGCTCGCCGACACCTTGAAAATCAGTGACGAAAGATTCGGCTTGCTGCCACGAGTCTACATCGAGTGCCTGCGCGACAAGGCCGTCCCGCTAAAGAGGCAGCGCACGATGCAGGCGCAGATGCCCTGCCAAAGCGTGATCTCGATCGACACCGACCATTCGCCTTTCTTCTCCGCCGCCGGGCAACTCGCTTCCCATCTCGAGTCCATCGCCGCAGATCGCTGAGGCGAAAAACGTCGAAGGCCCGGCGCTAGCCCTTGCGAAGCCGGCGACAGCGGACCGCTCTCGCCGGCTTCGCAGCTCGCGCTGTGCTACCCGCGCAGTACGCGGCCGGCGCGCAGCGAGGGATCGTAGTGCCCCGAGTCGAGCACTTGCCAGCCGTTTATGAATACGTGCTCGACACCGGTGGGAAACGCATCGGGTTTTTCGAAAGTCGCGGTATCATGCAGAGTCGATCGATCGATCACGGTCAAATCGGCGGCCGCACCTTTTCTCAGCAGCCCCCTGTCCTTCCAACCCAAACGCTCGGCCGCAGCGCCCGTCATCTTGTGCACGGCCTGCTCGATGTCGAACAAGCCTCGCTCCACATAGGTACTCATGGCCCGCGGGAAAGTCCCGTAACTAGCCGGGTTCTGGCTACCGCGCGGGCTCAGCAAGGTATCGGTTTCGATGGTACACAGCGGGTGCCCGAGCACCGCACGCAAGGCTTCTTCATCCTCGCCGCCGCCGCTGTACTTGTGCAACAACACGCGGGCGTTGCGACGGCTCTCGATGACCATGCGAGCGTAGAAATCCCATATTTCCATCCCCGCCTCGCGCGCCGCTACATCGACGAACATGCCATTGTAACGATCGAAATTCTCCGCGTTGGCGTTCATGATCTGTATGTCGTCGAGCGTAAAACCTATCTGCTCAAACGCGATGTCGGCGAAGGCGCGCAGTCCGTTCATCTCTTCGGGGTCGGCAAGTATCTCCTCGAGCCGCGGCAGCATCGGCGGCGGGAACAAGACCGCGGCGGTAGTGTTCCCGGCGGTATAAGGGAAGGCATCGAAGGCTACGTCGAGCCCCGACGCGCGTGCCTTCTCAATACGATCGAGCACCTCGGAATAGGTCGGCCAAGTGTTGCGGCCGACGAAAATCAGGTGGCTCAGTTGCAGCCGCGCACCGGCCTCCCGGCAAACCTCCAGTACTTCTTCCAAAGCCTTGATGTTGTGCGGCTTCTCGGCGGGATCGCTCTCGTAGACGCCGCTGGCCCAGCTATAGGCTTTGAGATGGGACGTGAACAACTTGTCCCGGCCCGCCGCCCACCCGGCGACGGTCTTCAGTTCTTCTTCCTGTGCGAAGATTCCCGGGGCATAGCCGAGTCCGGTGCTGATTCCAACACAGCCGGCATCGAGAGACTCTTTGATCAAACGCTCCATCAACGCCAGTTCCTCGGAATCGGGAACGTCCATATTCAAAGGGCCGGTGACCGCTGCGCGCACGATCCCATGGCCGACCAGTTCGGCCATGTTGAGTACCACGCCGTTTTGATCGAGGGAGTCGAGAAAGCCCTCCATCGTCGTCCAGTCCAGATCCACGCAGTCGTCTATCATCAAGCGACTGTTCTCCTGCACCATATCCCGGTTGAGATCGCTGAGTGGAGCCGGACTGAAGCCGCAGTTGCCGGCAACGATGCTGGTCATACCCTGGCGAACGAAGGGCTCCAGAAGCTCGCCGTGAGTAGGGAAAGGAAGCAACCAATCACCGTGGCTATGGATATCGATGAATCCGGGGGTGACGGTCTTGCCGCTGCAATCCACGGTCCTTTCCGCTTCCAAAGCCTCTAGATCACCGATCGCGACGATCTCGCCGTCACTGATCGCAAGGTCGGCGCGGCGGGCGGGGCTACCGCTGCCGTCTATGACTTCGCCGCCGTAGAGTTTTACTTCGCATTCCATCGGTTTTGCTCCTACAGATTTCGTTCCGGCGGCCTTCGTTTGCTCGATATTCGCCCACCGGCCCGATCTTCGCCAATTAACCCGGACCATTCAAGAACAGCGCTGCCCGCATTATTCATTAAACCTCTGCTAAGTGCTGGAGGTTAATCTCCATGGGTACTAAGCGCGGGAAAAAGGTCCAAGAGGCTCTTCGGAGAGGAGAGTTCACGAAGTCCGTCGTTCGAATCAAGATCACGTCCGCCGAGATAGTCCGCATCCTCAGGGAAAAGAACGAGTTCTCACAGTCAGAGTTGGCGGAACGCACCAGTTTAACGCAATCAACTATCTCGAACATTGAGAACGCACGGACCCAGCTTGGCGCGGAACGAGCAAAGACCTTGGCGCGGGCTCTTCGTGTTCATCCGGCGGTGCTGCTCTTCCCGGGGTGGGACGTGAGCGAAGAAAGCGCTGCTTAACCGGAAGTTTCCCCGACTCTGATCAAGCTTCGTTGAGCCGAAAGCCAGACATTCCAGATACAAGGTGGAACTGCATGAGGATGGCTTCGAGGTCAGTGCCGACGGCGATAAGATATTTTCCCGGGCAATCGGTGGTCTCGATCCCAACAGCGAGCGCGCAGCCAAGCACGTCGAGCAAGTGCGCAAGCACATGGACGCGATCCAGGACCGTGCACCCCCGATCGCCTTCATCTCATCGTTCCACGCGCGGATTCGCGGGCCGCACGCTCGTCCACACCCACAGGCCGTGCTACCGGAACGCGCTGTCAGCCCTGCGCGAGACTGCGCCCTTCCATGTCTTCGAATACCAGCTTGGCGGTATTTTGTCCCGAAATCATGGTGCCGCTGAAACCCGCACCGGGGAAGGTCCAGGCCCCGGCAAGGTAGAGTCCCGGCACCGAACTTCGCGGTTGGGGCCTGAAAATGCTGTGGCTCTCCGGCGTAAAGGCGTAGCCGTAGATCGCACCGTCAGGATTCCACGAGTAACGCTGCATGGTGTGCGGTGTGCCGGTCTCGCATACTTCAATGCGTTCGCGTGCATCGGGAATCAGTTCGCAGAGACGGTCGATCAGGTACTGCTCCAGCTCATTTTTCTTGGCGGCGTAGTCATTTTCATCGAGCCCCGTCCACAACCTGCCATCGGCCATGGTAGCAACATGAATTATGGAACGCCCTGCGGGACTGTGGCCTGGGTCGGCGAGGTTGTGATTTCCGATCAACCAGCCTTGCTTGCGAAACTCCCCTTTTTCCAAAGCCTGCCATTCGGCCTCGAAATCATAGGTGGGGTTGAAGAAGGCACCACGATCGGTCATGCCGAGTTTCGAGGCGTCACCGCGAAGGCCGATGTACGCCTGGTGAATGGAAACCGACCGGGGTAGCGCATCGGAGACCGCACGGTCCGCCTCGGCCAACTCCGGACGGTCGAGCAAACGCTCATAGGTAAGCGGTGCGGCGGCGTTGCTGACCACCACCGGCGCACGAAAGATTCCGCGTTTGACCGTTTCGACGCCGACTGCCCGGCCGGCTTCGGTCAAGATTTTCGCAACCTCGGTGTTGAGCAGTACCTTGCCGCCGTTTTCCTCGATGACATCTACGAACGCATTCGACAAGACCTGGCCGCCGCCCTTGATGTAAAAGCAGCCTCCGTGATGGTAGCTGGTCCACATCATCGCATACATAAAAGCGCTGACCTTCGAGGGAATCAGCCCTATGTATCCCCAGAGGGTCGCAAAGATCGCTGCGATGCGCTCATCGCGTACATGCTGGGCAACGAAGTCTTCGAGCGTAAGGCCCATGGTCTGCATTGCTTCGAGATTCGGCGCCTCCGCTCCGTCGCCCTCGTCGATTTTTCGCAAGGTCGCGAACAGGTCCTTCACGCCGGAGGCATGCTCGGGAAACTTCTCGCACAGCAACAACTCGTAAGCCGAGGCATCCGCGGGAATCTGAAGGTCGTGGGCGGGGCCGCGGGATCTATAGGCAATGTCGAACTCATTGAGGCCGATGCGCTCGAGGACGCCCAGTTCGGACAAAACCCGGTGCATCGAGCGCCCAGGTTTGAGGTTCCCGGTCTGGTGCAACGCGACGTCGAAGTCGTAAACAATGTCGCTGCCCTTGACCTTGCGTAGAAAGTGATGGGCATAGCCGCCGGGAAGCACGTGCTGTTCCAGCACCAATACCCGCAAACCGGCTTTGGCCAAGCGACACGCCGCCGACAAGCCGCCCAATCCCGATCCGACTACGATTACGTCCCAATGTTGGTCTATGCTCTTCATGCTTGTAGCTCCCAAGTGCCTGAATCCCGATTCGCGAGGCTCGACTCGTACGACTCTCCACGCGTAACTGCCGGCGTAACTGCCGGCGGCACCACACGCTCTCAGAGCGGCATCGACGCCGATGCAAACAATACATCATTTAGATACATCGAGAAGATAGGTGTTGTCAACAAGCGAATTTGATTTTTCGCAAGACTGTCAGCACGCCAATCGTTGCTACGAAAGCGGGGCCGCCGCGACACGGCCACCCCCAAGACTCGGCAAATGTCGGAGCGTCGTAACCCAAGCACCCCAGTGTCGCGTATCGCGGCCGGCGCCGACTATCATCGGGGCTTCAGATTTCGCCTAAGCGACAAGCCTGCGATCGAAAGAATAACCTGCAGTTCGGCAGTTCGAGAACCGCGCCGGCCTGTCATGTAGCGCTCGCCATCCGCCACTACAGAGGCGGATGGCGAAGGTGCCACTCGGTGGCGTCTTCATAGAGCTTGCCCGCCGCAAACAAAGTCGACTCCTCGAGGTGGCGGCCTACCAACTGCAAACTGATGGGCATCCCATCGTCTGTGAACCCGCAAGGAAGCGAAATGGTCGGGCTGCCGGAGAAATCGAAGGGAGCCGTAAAACGCATCAGCAATGCCAGCATCTGGGGATCGTTGCGTAGCTCGTCCTCCATCTGTGCCGGCGGTGTGGGTACTCCCATCGAAGGGCAAAGTATCACGTCCACGTCCTCGAAGATCCCTGACAGGCGGCCGCAGAACTCACTGCGTAGGATCTGCGCACGAGCGTAGTCGCATGCACCCATCTTGCGGCCTATGTCGAGAAGGCCGCTGAGTGCCGGCCCGTAATCTTCGGCCCTTTCCGGGTACATGCCCGCGTGGGCCAAGGCCGCCTCGGCCCCGGCGACGAGTTCCCAAACCCCGAGCAACGGCAGCACATCGGGCATCTTCACCGCCACCAAACGTGCACCTGCCGCCTCGAAGACCCGCCGCGTGGCCAACACCGTCGAGCAGATCTCCGGGTCGAGGCTCTCGCTGCAGTAGCTCTCGTCTATGCCTATGCGCAAACCGGCGACACCTTCTGTGAGTCGCGCGCAGTAATCCGGTACCGGCGCACGAAGCGAGGTCGGATCGCGCGCATCGAAACCGGCGACTGCGCAAAGCACTGCGGCGGCATCGGCCACCGAGCGGCAAATAGGACCGATGTGATCGAGGGAGGCGGCCAGATCGAACACTCCGGCGCGCGGCACACGGCCGTAAGTAGGCTTCAATCCCACCACACCGTTGGCCGCTGAAGGAAAACGTATCGACCCTCCGGTATCGGTGCCCAGGGAAGCGAAACAAAGCCCGGCAGCGGTGGCCACACCGGAGCCGCTCGAAGAAACTCCGGTCCAACGATCCTTGTTCCAGGGATTGCAGGGCGCTGTCACTTCGGGGTGATGCTGGGAGTAGGCGCCTTCGGTCATCGCGAGCTTGCCGAGCAGCACGGCTCCTGCCGCGCGCAAGCGCTCGACCACGCAAGCGTCATGGTCGGGAACATGGTCGCGCCACACCTTGGTCCCGGCAGTCGTCGCGACACCCTTGCTGCAGCAGAGATCCTTCACCGCCACCGGCACACCGTGCAAAACTCCGAGCTGTCCACCGCCGGCAAGCGCGGCATCGGCTCGCCCGGCTTCGCGCAGCGCGGAATCCGCAGTCACTGTAAAGTAACTATGTAAGCTTGGGTCGAGGGCGTCGATGCGCGAGAGCAGGGCCTCGGTTACTTCACGCGAAGAAAGCTGCCGCGCACGCAAAGCGGCCGAAAGATCGCTGAGCGACATCCAATGTAAATCCTGTTTATCCATTACTTCACCCCTGCAACCACGCCGTTGTTATTTGCACCTCAGCCAGCATTATTCATGAAACCTTGTCGCGACAGTCGCAAGCGCCCGTGAGATCGGCCAGATAGGCACACGCGCAGCGATGAGGCCCGCAGGCGTACTAACCTTGATCGGACAATAATTCACGGCGCAAATCGCCTCCGGCTCGCGCCGGAGCACGCCATCCGCGGCCGTACTCGCGCCCGCCGATGCTCACGTACGGTTGGGTACGCTCCGCTCGGCGAGCGGCGAACGGGCCGAGATTGCGGGCGATTGAGGCTCGTAGCAGAGGTTTCATGAATTATGCCGGTTAGGCTCCGCTGCTGTGGAGGTCGAAGCCAAGAAGGGACCCGCCGGCCCATCGATAAACGAATATACAACGCGCAAACACACTCCATCGATAAACGAATACAACGTGCGAACACACTCAATGCAAAAGCACGGCACTCGACTGCTTGTCTCACCCCTCGCGTTCTGGCACTGAAGACTTCCATCCATGCGACATGGACATCCTCAGCAAACCAAGGACACGAATATGAATCGCTTTACGGACAAAGTCGTTCTCATCACCGGAGCCGCATCGGGCATCGGCGAAGCCGCCGCACGAAGATTCGCCGCCGAGGGCGCCAAACTGATGCTCGGCGACTTGAACACCCAAAGACTCGAGCAGGTCTGCGCCGATATCGATAGTTCCGCTAAGCAAGCGGCGGGACAAAGCCTCGACGTGCGCGAACTAGAACAAGTCGAGGCCTTTACCGCGGCCGCGGTCGAGCGCTACGGCCGGCTCGACATCGTGTTCAACAATGCCGGGATCGGGTGTTTCGGGGAATCACCCGACCTTGATCCCGCCACCTGGCACGACGTGCTCGCTGTCGACCTACACTCGGTATTCTACGGAATACGCAGCGCAGTCCCGCATCTGCGAAACAACGGTGGCGGTTGCATCGTAAATACCGCTTCCATCTCGGGCTTGGCCGCCGACTACGGTTTTGCTGCCTACAACGCCGCGAAAGCGGCGGTCGTCAATTACACCCGCACTGCCGCAGTAGACCACGCCAAGGACAACATCCGCGTAAACGCGGTGTGCCCGGGGCCGATCAAGACCGGACTGACTGAATTCACCGAAAGCATCCCGGCCCTGGTCGAGGAATGGAAGCGCAACATTCCAATGGGGCGCTTGGGCGGCGCCGACGAAGTGGCCGGTGTCGTCGCTTTCCTGTGCTCGCAGGATGCCTCTTACATAACCGGCGCTGCGATACCCGTGGACGGCGGCGTTACCTGCACGACCGGGCAAGCCAATTTCACGAGGATCATAGCTCCACTTCTAGCGGAAATGGCCGACTGACACCCAATCCTGGCTGCCCGTCGACCGGCATTGTTCGTGAGACCTCCTCTCGAGAGTCGATTGAGATTGATGCGCCCCTTCTGGAGAATAGCGCATGGACGACGAACGCGCATCACTTACGGTTTCGAACGCGAGCGCCTGGGAACACTTCTGCGATGAACTAAAAAGCGCAGGGGCAGTGGTCGAGCGCGAGTTATCTCCGGACGACGACTTCAATCGCGGCTAAGGCTACCGCTATCTGACGAGACTGCTCCGGCTGGCTCTAGAAAAATTCGTCGAGCACGCAGACCCGGCGGCACCGCGTTTCTACCGACTCAGCCACGAGACCGCAAAGATCGGTTGCGACAATCCCGACAGTTTTTACCAAAACGCGGCCATCGATGGCCGCTACGAGTACCGGCTGTGGGGCAATCGAGGAAACGTGCCCTACCTGGGCTTCGGAACCTACTATGGCAACTACGGTTCCGCCGCCCGCTCGGGCTGCAGCGGGTACCTCGAATCGCAGCAAATCGAATACGACGACGGTGGGAACTTCGAAATCATGCTGAGTTGCCAAGAGAAAGCCGGCAACTGGCTGCCGATGGAGCATGACACCTCGATGCTCATAGTGAGGCAGAACTTCCTCGACAAAGACAACGAAACGGCTGCCACCCTCAACATCGAACGCATCGGAGCCGAAGGGCCGCCGGCGCCGCTACATCCCGAGACCCTGGTACAAGGCCTTGCCGACAGCGCCGCTTTCGTCAAGGGCACCGCAAGCTTGTTTGCGAAGTGGGCGGAAGACTTCATGGCCACCCCGAACCTCCTGATACCGCTGGACCCGAAGCTGACCGGCGGGGCTCACGGCGACCCCAATATATTCTTCCACATGGGCTACTGGAGATTGGAAGCCGGGGAAGCCTTGGTCGTCGAGGGCCGGCCGCCTGACTGCGAATACTGGAATTTCCAGCTAAACAACCACTGGATGGAGTCGCTCGACTACCGCTACCACAGCGTGCACTACAACAAGCACAGCACAAGTTACGAAGACGACGGTTCTTTCCGTCTGATCATCAGCCACGAAGACCCCGGACTGCCGAACTGGCTCGACACCGCCGGGCACGACCGCGGCACTATGGGACTACGCTGGGTAAAAGCCGACTCTCACCCGCAACCGCAACTACGAGTCGTCAAACTCTCGGAGTTAACCTCGATCGGACAATAGTTCACGAGCGAAAACGCGCTGGAGTGCGCAAGCCGGAGGCGGTTCGGGCCACGAATTATGTTAAGCAAGGGGCTCGCCTGTAATCGGTCCGAACCCATTGCCGCAAGCCTCCATCCAAAGAAGCCGAAGTCGTGCACTACATCGCCTCAGCGAGTGGACATTGCCTCAGCGGGTAGAGGCGCGGGACTCACTGTCGTCGTTGGCTTTGGCCGACAGATACTCCGAACTCCAACAGGCGCCGGTGGAGGCCGTCCACTGGAACACCACTGACGGATCCATCGCGAAGATCCTTTCGGATGAAGATGGCAGTGGAGCCTTGAACTTGGCACGGCAAGCAGGACCGCATCCGGGATTGGCTCCCGCCTTTATGGACAGCGACAGCGCATAGTCCTTGTCGAGAGCGAGCTTGGCCTTGGAAACCCCTTGGCTGCTGCCCTCGGGAAGCTTGAGACGGTAAACTAGCTTGCTGCGGGTCTCACGACGCCGCCAAGCGGACAGATCGCCGATACTTTGGGCGGACAAATCGAGACGATAGACCAGTTCCGGGTCTTGGCGGAAGCTGTCATATACACACAGCGCGTACTCATCGCCCTGCGTGGGGTCGCCGAGTTCCCCGTAGGAAGTCGCTTCGAGCCCCTTGGCCAAACGCCGTCGTGACATGAAACTCGAAGCTTTGGCACGGCCCTGGTCGGCGAAACCTATTGCCAAACGGGTAAAACTGCTGCCGGCGAAACGGCAATGCGGATCCGGGGCGTAGTAGTTGTTGCAACGGCCGGATCCCGGATCGCAATAGTCGTAAGTGCAAAGATCTCCGTCGCTACAATCGAGCGGCTCTTCTCCGCGGCACAAACCGGCATGGCAGCTTCCGCCGGCGGTGCACATGTCTCCGTCGTCACAAGGACTTCCGGACGCGTCGGCCATGGTGCAGGAATCGGAGGCTTCGTTGCATGACTCCGAACAATCGCCGTCGCCGTCGGGGCCCGGGCAGGGATCACCGCTGCCACGGCACTGCCCGCTGGAGTCGCAGTAGTCGCGTCCGGTGCAGAAAAGCCCATCGTCGCAGGCGGAGCCGGGATCGCGTACGGTGCAGAACGCCGAGCAGCAATCGCCGTCAAGATTGTTGCCGTCATCACAGCTTTCGCCGGGGTCCAACGTGCCGTCTCCACAATACGAGGCACGACATGCAGAAAGCGTACGGGTTATTCTATCCGCCGCCGGCGCCGAAAGCTCCCCTGCCCAGAAATCGCCTACGTAGTCATTGTGCTGAGCCATCGCGATCTTCGCAGGAGTAAAGAAGCGGCCCTGTATGAGCGAACGGTTTTGCGGACCGCCTCCACCGAAATCGAAGGCCGCCGACTGCGGCGCCGGCGACAAGCGATCCCCGCGCGCTATCCATAGAGCACTACAGGCCCCCTCGCCTACGATACTCGCCCTCACTCCGGTCGACACATAGCCGGATACATAAATTCTATTACTGCCGTGGACGCCCAGCACCGCATCTGCACGCAAACGCAGAGAGCAGAACACATAGGCACCCTCGGGCAACAGATCGAGCCGCCTGCCTGAGGTCACCGTCACGACACCGTAGCTGCCCGGCGGCAAGACGTATGGAGAGTTGTTCGCATCAACGGTCACATCATCACCGCCACAGTTGAAGTCCGGAACGCGAGGATAGTCCTTGGCCGCCACGGCGGGCGGGCGGTACCCGAGCGCTGCTCCCTGTCGCAGGCGAACCTCGGCTCCCAACACTACCGTGTTGGCATACAGGGCGTTGAGTTAGGTGCGGCCCTGTAGCTCAGCGGAAGGTGCTACCGCATAGCTGTCGTCTCCCGCGAGCCCGGTATCCGCGCTGATCAGCAAGGTGCCGCCGTTTACACCCAGGGCCGCCCCGTCAGGCATTTGTGCAGCCCCACCCCATTCCAAGTAGTTTTCGGCAAACACTTGATAGCGGCCGATATCGGCAGCAACCGGCGGCGGCCCGCCCGGTACGAGCATGCTAGTGCTGGACGTAGCGGGAGCAGAGTGTAGCCTACTGCCAGGCGCGGCGGGCATAGAGAGTAGCCGGGCGGCAGGTGCACCGGCAACGGCAACAGGCAGCGGCTTGGCCACAGGCGCGCCGGCAGCAGGCGCGCCGGCAGCAGGCAGCGCTATGGCCAGGAGCGCGCTGCTTGCAACAAGCAGTGTAGCAACAGACCCTCTCACCCGGAGATGGAATCCGGCTGCAATTCCACACATGCGTAGCATCCCGTCAATAACACGCGCTCGCAATGCACGGATAGAGAATCCAGCCACGCGATAAGCGCGGAATGAAGCTAAACAGCAAGAAGTAACGACGTGTCGTCTCATGGCGGTTATCCTCCGCCCAAACTCTTAGCCGCGCAGCAACAGCCCCGTCGATGCCCCAACTGTCATAGAATGCTTCATCGGCCGCGATCGTCGCCGGCCTGCCGCGCAGCGGCTCGTATTCGCCCACGTCGGTGGGCATTCACCCGCTTCGCCGCCGATATAAGTCGGTGCGATTCGTGATGAGGCAGCCGGTAACAATCCTTCGTGAGGCAACACGATCGGCAATTCTGATTGTCGTCGATCACCAAGGCATGATCCGCCTGCACAGCGCGCCGCCGTGGCGTCGGACGGCGCCCCTACGACTTCAACGGATTTACGCGCTTTTGCTCCACCGCTAACAAACGCCATGGGTGTATCGGTACGGTGATCTTCTGTTTGTCGGCCCGGTGGCGAATTCCGACAGCGTCGTCGAGGTTGAACCCCTAAAGGCTCAGCTCGCGGAGATCCCAGAGAACGAGAACACGGCAGCTCGAGGCGTCGTCTTGCTTACTCACAGGCATCCGTTCGCGCCGCGGAATGATCTTGCCGAGGTGATAGCGGAGTTTGCCGCGAAGCGCCCTCTCCTCGCTCTGCATGGACACGAACATCCGAATATATTCAACGGCAGCGAATGGATGATCGAGGAACTAGTCGATGGCCGCAACTATTGTAGGTCGAAGGTCTGTAGTTCAAAAGACGCGAGCCGAAGAGGGCACTGCATTACCTGGGATCATGGAACGTTTACGAACATGGTAGTAAGCTCTCGCAGTAGCCGCAACGCGTAGTGCGCCCAGACGCTCGCGTAACCGCCGAAGCACACTCGGCACTATTTATGATGACGCGAAGGAAGTCCTGGCTACGGATAGCCGCTTATTCGGGCACAACGTGAAACGAAAGGCGGGTTCCGACTTCGCGCATTCGTGCGTCGAGAGAGCAGAGACGCAAGGGTTCATCGAGGTGCTGTTGAAAAAGCAGTGCGGTTGCGAGGTGAAGGGCGTCGAGGGAGCGGCATCCGGCGAGCGACTCGGTCTGGCGGAGAATCGTGACGATCTCCTCGTCGACTTCGCGGACGATCATCGATTCGCGCCAACGATCGAGGAGTGCAATACGTTTGCGGATTGCCGCTGGCCGTCGAGTGCGCGATTTCGGAACGGCGATCCGCCGTAAGACCGTGACAACCTCGGCTTCGAGGAGAATCGACGCCAATCTGACCTCATCCGACTCCCACAGGCCTGCGATCTTCTTTGCAGATCGGCCCTGGAGGAGCACTTCGACTATGGCGCTCGAATCGAAATATGTTGCCATCCGCTCAGACTCTGTCGGATCGAGTCTCTTCGAGGAGCTTCGCGATATCGACGGTCGCGGGTAATTTGGGTAGTTTCGCGGCCTCCGACATCGATGCCGTCGAGCGGGACGGCCGGGAGAGTTTCCCCCTGCGGCTCTCGCGTTCGACGAAAGCGTCCCAGCGGGAAACACGGTCAGCAAGTGGTGTCGTCGGCCGGTGTAGTTCGGCGATGACCTCGTGCCTGTCGGTTACCCAGATGTGCTCGCCCCGGCGCACGTCGTCGAGGAAGCGACTCAAGTTGTTCTTGAGTTCTCTGATTCCAACGGCCTTCATATCTAAGAAATGTAGCTCTTGTAGCGTCTTTTTGCAAACAGCGCCCTATGAGGATAGGAAGCATAAGTGGTGCCATCAAAGTATCCTCGATCTAGATTCGTGTCTGAGTATGGATGTTACGGAAACTAGACTCGCTCGCGAGTGGCCCGGCCAGCTCCACTTCGCACCATGCAGGCACTTTAGCTGCTGTGGCCCGGGTTTAAGTTGTAGGGCTTGTAACGCGCCATCTCCCCCCTCCTCGCAGCCTCAGCCGTCTGAACAGACATTCGATGTCGCTAACATCTTATTTATACGAGGCCGCGGAGTTTTTCTACAGCCTCAACGTCCAAGCTCACCGGCGGTAATGGAGCGCAGCGGAATTGCCGTCCGGTGCAGCGCCTTGATACTCATTCAGGCCCCCTCCTCAGCCAACCCGCGAACGGGTAGGCTCGATGGTTGAACCACCAACCATACAACGAGGAGGAGGAGGAGACCCGATGAGATTCTACACGAAACAACACCAACACTACTGCGGCAT
>JAJRWY010000055.1 GCA_024276575.1 Candidatus Binatota bacterium | reverse complement strand
CTCGGATAGGGCCGGGCTCCATCCGCCCGGCCGGGGTAGCACATTATGCTAGTCCGGCTCCGCACAAGTCACAACACGCAGCCAACGCACGCAGCCAAGTACGCCTCCAACACACGCCGCGGGCAGGCACTTGCCGCGGGCTAGGCAACGCCACGGCTCAGAACCCGTACGCCCTCTGCCGGGGGGCGCCGGAAACACAAAGTGAACGAATTTCCCAGGCGAATCTCCAGTCAGGCCCGAAGCCGCAACGGCGAGTGGACTAAGCTGCGTTTCCCTATCATTATCAGGGTTCATAGCGAGCCATGAAGCACAGCACCCTTACCCACTTACCCGACAGCTTCGGTCGGCCCTTACGTGATTTGCGTATATCGGTCACCGATCGTTGCAACTTTCGCTGCCCCTACTGCATGCCGGCGGAGATCTTCGGCGAAAACTACAGCTTTCTGCCAAGGCCCGAAATTCTCACTTTCGAGGAAACCGTGCGCTTGGCGAGGCTGTTCGCAACGCTTGGAGTACGTAAGATTCGGATCACGGGCGGCGAGCCCCTGCTGCGCGCCTCGTTGCCATCATTGATCGCCGCACTGGCCGGCATCGGGGGCATCGAGGATATGACCCTGACTACCAATGGCTATCTGCTCGCGGCCAAAGCCGCCGCGCTAAAAGAATCTGGACTCGACCGCGTAACGGTAAGCCTCGACAGCCTCGACAGCGATATCTTTCAACTCATGAGCGGCGGACGTTTTGATCCGCAGATGGTCCTTGATGCCATCGATGTCGCGGCAGCCGTGGGCTTGTCTCCGATCAAGATCAACTGCGTAGTACAACGGGGTCTAAACGATGACGGCATAGTGGATCTGGCCCGGCAGTTTCGCGGCAGTGGCCATGTAATTCGCTTTATCGAGTTCATGGACGTGGGCACGCTCAACGACTGGGACATGAAGCACGTCGTCGGCGCCGATGAGATTCTCGAACGTATCAACGAACGCTTCCCTCTCGAGGAACTGCCGCCGAACTGCCCAGGTGAAGTGGCCAAGCGTTATCGCTACCTCGACGGCAGCGGGGAGATCGGAGTTATCTCTTCGGTCAGCAAACCTTTCTGCGGATACTGTACACGTGCGCGCTTGTCCACCGAGGGAAGCCTAGTTAATTGCTTGTTCGCCAGTAGCGGCACCGACTTGAAAACGCCGATGCTCGCCGGGGCCGGCGATGAGGAGTTACTTGCGATCATCAAGGCTGCCTGGTCGCGACGCAGTGACCGCTACTCCGAAGAGCGCTTCGATCGGCGCGAACTGCTTGACGACGAAGCGGCCGGACAACGCATCCAAATGTACCAGATCGGCGGTTGACCAAGGTCGCGGGCCGGACAGTGGTGAGCCGCAAGCTAGCCAACGGCGAGCGGACTGAGATTTCGGGCGTGCGATGGCGGCTCGTAGCAGACCTTTCATGAACCATGCATATCAGCCGGTGGCGAGCATGCGCCCGAGTTTGGCGAGGTGCGTGTGCGCACCTCCTAGCGTCAATTCTATCTGCCGGGACCACACGTAGTAGCGATGCAAAGGGTAGTCCTTGTCCATACCGATGCCACCGTGGAGATGCTGAGCAGCATAACTTGCACGATGCCCGGCTGCGGACGCCCAATATTTCGCGATTGAAACCTCACGCGTCGCATCCAGGCCTTGCGCTAAACGCCAAACCGCCTGCCACGTAGACAATCGGATCGCCTCCACGTCGATATAGGCATCGGCCGCACGCTGAGCCACCGCCTGAAAGGTTGCAATCGGTTTACCGAATTGGTGGCGTTCCCCCGTATATTTTGCCGTCATCTCCAACGCACGGCCGACGACCCCGAGTTCCAACGCGCACAAGGCGGCGGTCGCGTGCTCCACCAACCACTGCAGTATATGTCCCCCCCCGCTTCGCCCGGCCAAACGGTCAGTCTCGTCAACCCGCAGGTCTCGCATTACCATCCGGTACTGCAACTCGCCGGCGGTCGACTCCTGCCGCTCCAAACTCAGCCCGCAGCCGCGAGGATCAACCAAGAAGATCGAGATTGCACCACCGGCGTCGCGTGCAGGAACCAAGATGCGAAGAGCACTGCGGCCCAGGGGGACGCAAATTTTCTCTCCGCTCAACCGCCAACCTTCCGCGTCACGCTCCGCGGTCGAGAGGGGCGCAAGGGGGTCGCGTGATTCGCTCTCGGCCAGAGCCGCACTCAACAGTATCTCGCCTCTGCACACAGCCGGCAGGTAAGCCTCGCACTGCGCCGCACTGCCGAACTCAGCAATCAGCGCAGCACCCATGGCCAAGGACGGGAGTACCGGGACCGGAGCTACCGCCGCACCGACCTGCTCGATCAAAACGCATAGTTCAACCCACCCGAAGCCCATACCGCCGTATTTCTCCGGCACAGCCACGCCAAGGAGACCGGCTTCGGCAAGGGCCCGCCAAATCGCCGGATCGTGCCACTCCACGGCTTCCTCCATGTCGGGGAGTCCGTCCGGCACAGCCAAATCGGAAAGTATGCGCTTGGCCAACGATTGAATGTCCTGTTGGTCTTGAGAAAGTCTAAAATCCACGGGCTTCTCCCTGCCACTGCGGCGCTTCAGCGCAAAGGCCGGGGCATTCCCAGGCCGGCTACCGCGATTATGTCTCTTTGCACTTCGTTGGTACCGCCGCCGAAAGTAAGAGCCAGCATCGAACGGTACATTTTTTCGATTCGCCCCTTCAGCACGGCACCGGCAGAACCGCGACGAAGCGAACCCTGTTGCCCGATCACCTCCAGCATCAAATCGTAGGCTTCGATGTTGAGTTCGCTGCCGAACACCTTTACCGCGGAAGCCTCGGCGAAATGGAAGGTGCCTTCGCTCATGTTCTGAGCCTGCCGCCAGTTGAGCAAACGCAGCACCTCGATGTGGGCTTCGATACGCGCAAGATTGAGCTGAACCCAAGGAATGTCGATCACCACCTTGCCGTCTTCGCTTCTCTGCTCTCGCGACCAAGCCGTAAGCTCTTGAAACAGTCTTTCAATGATACCTATGGTCATGAGCGAAACACGCTCATGGTTGAGTTGGTTCACGATCAGCGTCCAACCCATGCCCTCACCACCGACCAGACGTGACGCGGGTACGCGCACATTGTCGTAAAAGGTAGTGTTGGTCCGCAGGCTTCCCACTGTATGGATAGGACTGACACCGAAACCGGGGCTCTTGGTGTCAACGATGAACAAAGAAATACCAGCGTGTTTCGGGGCGTCCGGATCGCTGCGTGCGGCCAACCAGATGTAGTCGGCGAAATCCGCCAAGCTGGTCCATTGTTTCTGGCCGTTGATAACCCAGTCGTCGCCGTCGCGCCGGGCGGAGGTCTTCAAAGACGCCAAGTCGGTACCTGCTTCGGATTCCGAGTAACCGATCGCGAAAAGGCACTCGCCCGCAAGAATGCGCGGTAGGAACTCGCGCTTTTGTTCCTCGCTACCGTACTCATAAATCGTGGGAGCCACAGAACCGATGGTCAGGAAGGGAAACGGGAAGAAGGCCCGCTGGGCTTCATCGGCGAAGATCAACTGCTCAACGTGGGTGTATCCCTGCCCTCCGTATTCCTTGGGCCAGCCGACGCCGAGCCAACCATCCGCGCCCATTTTTTTCATGGCCTTGCGAAAAAGCGGTCCGCCACCCTCGCCTTGCGACACTTCCGCTTCCAACTCAGGGGTCATGAGTTCGGCGAAGTAGACCCGCAACTCGTCGCGCAGGGCTTTCTGCCTTTCGGTCATGTCGATGTACATAAATCGCCGCCTCCTGCTTTGGCCGTTCTGTATAGGGAAAACTAGAACGTGTTTCAATAAGCCAAGATCACCCGGCTGCAGCTCTTGCCTCTTCCACCGCAACGCTACTCGACTACAATGAGTGCGCACAAAGCATTGTGAGCGTCGATGAGTATTTTCTCCTGGATAAGACCCCGGGTGCAGAAGCCCGAACACAGCGTTGCCGGCGATGTTTCGCCACCGCGCGAACGCCGGTCCCCCACAAATACAAGAGAATCGCCAGACGAGCGGCCATCAGCTCAGACTTCACCGGCACCCCCCCACCTGCCGTCTCGGCCAGCTACGGAGCAACATTTAGAAAGCCGGAACCCGGAGTCCTTGGACGATCAACTCCGCTTGCTCGAGCGTGCCAAGGCCGCCCGTGGTAAAAACGAAAGTATTCAAGCGGCCCGGCAAATCGACGATCCGAAGCTGCTCGCGGACCTGACCGCTAATAGCACTCACAGCGAAATCGCTGAACTCTTTCTCGACCGCATCGAAGACCCCGGGCTCTTGGCCATGATCGCCGCCAGGGCGATCGACCCTCGATCCCGGAACCTCGCCTTGAAACGGCTTCCCCCCGGTGCCCCTATGCTGTCCGCGGCCAGAGAGAGCTTACACGCGGATAGCGGAAAAGCAGCCGTTCGCCGAATCGAAGCGCCCGGAGATCTGGCTGAACTAGCATGCTCCGCCACGATTCGTGTCGTCGCGCTTGCCGCCATCTCAAAGCTCGAGGACCAGGAACTTCTCGCGGGTGTAGCTGAGCGCGCAACCGACACCGTGGTAGCAAAGGGAGCGGTAAAACGCTTGCATGAGCAGACCTTGCTCGCCCGCGTAGCCGAATCCGCAGCCGATCCCATCGTGTGCCGTGCGGCCGTCAAACGCCTTGACGATCAAGAGCTTCTAGGCAAGGTCGCCGCGGTCGCGGCCGACCCGGGAGTTCGTGGCCCCGCCCTGGAAAAGCTCACAAGCCAGGACTCTCTGGCCAGTGTCTGCCTGCATGAACAGGCCGAAGAGCTACGCTACCGCGCCGTAGAGAAACTCGACGATCCGCTGTCCCTGGCAAGCATAGCTCGCAACGACAGCTCTGCCCGCGTGCGCGCAGTCGCCGCTGGCAAGATAGCAGACAAACAGTTACTCGCGGACCTCGCGACTAGTTGCGAGTATGCAGACACGCGCCGCTGCTGCTTACGCCGCGTACGCGACAAACACGTACTCGCCCAGGCGGCCAAGAGCGATAGCGACCGCGGCATTCGCAAAGATGCGGTGTGGCGCTTGCGCAACAAAGCTACACTAGCCGACGTCGCCAAGAACTCCGCTTACGGCGATGCCCGCGCCGCCGCGGTCCGCAAACTTAGCGACCGCACCCTGATCATGACCGTCGCTGTAGAAGACAGCGATGGGGCTGTGCGCCGCGCGGCAGTAAGTCGGCTCGACAATCAAGGCTTGCTCTGTGCGATCGCCGCCCGCGACCCCGACTGGAGGGTTCGCAAAGAAGCGGTCAATAAACTCGACGCCGGAGCGCCCCTCCTCGAGATCGCCAAGAACGACGAAGTCGCAGACGTACGCGAAGCGGCAGTGGCCAAGATCGACGATGAAGCGCTATTGGCCAACCGGGCCAAATGGGACAAGCAAGCCTGCGTAAGACGGGCGGCGGTGGCACGGCTGAAGGAACAGAAAATCCTGGCCAACCGGGCCAAGAATGACGATGATCCCTCGGTGCGTTGCGCCGCCATACTGCGAGTGGAGGATACCCACCTCATCGCCAACCGGGCGAAGTACGACGAAGACAGCGGGGTAAGAATCACGGCTATCGACAGGCTCGAGGACGTTGCAGCTCTGGCCGAGCTGACCGGCGAAGCCGCACCGGTCGGACCCGCAGCTGCTGCGCGCATAGAGAAGCTCACGGGCGCGGCGTCAGAAAGCGGCAGGCTGAAGCTCAACGACAACGAGCCGCTCCCCGATTAAACGGGAAGCGGCTCGCACGCTTCAGTCTCTGATTACTGTATAGACGCAGCTAAGCGATCAACGCCCCGCTGAAATAATAGCACTGAGTTCGAAGAAATCCTCGACCGTGCCTTCCTCATCACCCACGTTGATGTACCAACCCTGCTCTCCGGGAAAGCGATGGCTGGGCAGCGAACAGAATGTGGCGTGCTCGAGTTGTATGTCGACCATGGTGATCGACGGGAAAAAACGCCGCGGATACGGTGCAACATATGGCGCATCCGGAATCGGTTTGGTTTTGACCATGAACTCGTTCAGCCACATCTTCCACAACTCACCGGCCGTGTCATAAATGTCAGAGTAGGCGATGAACGCGGTTTCTTTATCGAGATAGATAACGCGTTTGGAGTACGCATACTGCGGCAACCTCGAGATACCCTCGACGACCCAACAATCCCGGGGCTCCCACACGTCGCCGTGCATGAAATCTCCCGAGGGCTCTCCCCAAACCACCGGCATGTGCTCGGCACTGAACGAAGCAAGTACCGTTTTTTCGCCGAGGAAGCGCCAGTCCATCCACGCTATGTTGCCGGCATAGCCGCCGTAGCTGTCCTGGTCGGTGTCTTGGCCGAACAAAGCATCGGAACGCTGTGCCGAAGACAGGCGCCGTACGCGCCGCAACTGCGGTAGGTAAAGCCAGGAATCATCCTGCCGGGTGTGGTCAAGGTAGCGGTTGAAAGTAAATCCCGTACCCTTGAGGTCGAAAGGTTCGATCAACGGATACATGGCTTCCTTGAAACGCACACCATCACGATTGGGAACAATCGCAGGCCGCGGATCCACCTCTAGGCGACCGGTAAAATAGAGGCGGCGGAAGTGATCAATCAGGAAATGGCGCTCTACGCGGACCGGATCGCCGTCTTGCCCGACCGCGCCGGTATCACAATCGAAATTACGCAAGTCGAGATCATCGGTTTCTGCCGCAGCTTCGTAGTTGAACATCAGCTTCACGGCCACCCTGGGATCGCTAGCATCTACAGTCGGAAAGGGCAGGCCCGCAACATAGTCGATCACATGGTTGCCGTCTTCCGCTAGCTTCACCTGCCCCGAGTACTTCTCGGTCGCCTCACGCACCGGCTTGGGATGCTCGAGTTTGGTGTAGGGGCCAACCTTGACCTTGACGCCGCGATCTATCGACCACAACATCGCGGGGCCGAAGAACTCCTTGTATTGCTCCACATTGCTGGCATCGATAACGGTGCCCACCGGCGGATTTTGCTCCGCCGTTGCGGCAAGCGGCCCCGCCAGAGAGGCAATAAGGCCGAGTGTAAATACTGTCAAAAGCAACCGAGTCGCTCTCATGCGAAAGTCCTCCCTATCGATCGTTGCGGCTCGCATCCTCGCGCCGACACCGGCCAAGAAACCCCCCCTGCCACAGACTTCGTTATTGTCCGGCTTCGACAAGTCCACGCTCACACAGTGAAGCCTGATTATGCCCTGACCATAGCGGACCTGTCCACTACAGAACAGCCGCCCGGCGCCTTTTGTCCGAGTCAGCAAAATCGTCTGCCCCATGAGCAGTCTCGCCTGCTGCCCCCACGCCGCCGATCTCGACCGGCCTGAGTTTATGAGCCTCGCTTTGTTCCGCCGGCTGGACCGCCGGCTAGGGGCGGCACAGTGAGAGAGCGGCGATACGCGGTGCAGCGGAGTCTTTGGGTGCGGGGGGAGGATTTGAACCTCCGACCTGCGGGTTATGAGCCCGCCGAGCTACCAGACTGCTCCACCCCGCGCGCGGTTTGTACAAACGCCCGATAGCGTTGTCAAATTAGCCTGGCCCCCATTAGCCCGACCCCAGGCAACCGCAGCGCACGGTTTGCATCCAGACACCAGCAGTCTCGGCCATCGACCGCCCAGAGACACCTCTGTTTCCCAGCACCTCTCAGTCAAGCCCTACTGCATGGCGGAGTTCGGCTATTTCCTCGGTTCCGAGCCTGCGGAGCCCACCTCCCGCAAGCCTGCCCAAGCGCAACGGACCCAGAGCAGTGCGCCGCAACTTCTCCACGTTCAGACCCACCGCCTCGCACATGCGCCGGACCTGTCGATTACGCCCTTCGCTGATACGGAATTCCACCCAAGCCTTGTTCCCCGATTTCTTGTAGGGGGCCACATAGGCGGGCTTGGTCTTGCCGTCGGCCAGCTTCAAGCCCTGGCGCAAACGGCGCAGTTCCGCCGACCCCGGTGTCCTGTCGACCTTGACCTTATAGACTTTCTCTATCTCATAGCGCGGATGCATCAGACGCTCGGCAAGTTCGCCGTCATTGGTAAGGAGCAACAGGCCGCTGCTGTTGTAATCGAGGCGGCCGACCGGATACACGGCAACGCCGAGACCGGAGGCGATGTCGCCAACGCAAAGACGCCCTTGGGGATCTTTCATGGTGCTTACACATCCGACCGGCTTATTGAGCAGGCAATACTCGCGAAAGCGCGCTTGGCCAAGCAATCGTCCCCTGACTTTGACGTGGTCCCGTCCCGGCCGGGCGCGGCTACCCAACTCGGTAACCACACGGCCGTTCACACAGACTTCTCCGGCAGAAATCATACGCTCGGCCTCACGTCGCGACGCTAGGCCGGCGCGCGCGATCAGCAACTGCAGACGAACGCCCTCTTGCTGTCGCGGTGGCGCAGCTTCGCCTCGCGATCTCGCCACCACCTTGGCCGCGACCTTCCGAGACCCTAGCGGCCTGGCCCGCCCTTGTGCCTTCGTGCCAAGCTTAGATCCCCGCTCAGTCTTGCTCTCGCCACCCGGCCTCGTCGCGACCCTGCCTACCCCTGACTTCCCGGCTTTGCCGGCCGCCCGCGTCTTGGCCTGGGGGCTCGGAACCTTGCCGGCCGCCGGCTTCTTGGTCTTACGGCCCGGAGCCTTCCCGGCTTTGCCGCCCGTTACCGTCTTGGTTTTGTGGCTCGGAGCCTTCTTCGTCCGGCGGCCCGGCTTCGCCTCGATCTTGCGGCCCGGACTCTTGCTGCGTTTCACCTCCATCGCCCTCCAGCGGCAATATCGCCGCATCATCGGCGCCAATATCGTCGAAACCGCTCGCCGAAGCCATGCCGGCTACGTCATCGCCAAGTTCGGGAAGGGTCGGCAAATCACGCAATGACTTCAGCCCTACGAACTCGAGAAAGTTCTTACTGGTCGCGTAAACCAAGGGACGGCCCGGGACGTCTTTGCGGCCAATCACTTTGAGTAAACGGCGCTCGACCAGGGTCTCCATCACAGCACCGCTATCAACCCCCCGAACGGCCTCAACGTCCGCGCGGGTAGCCGGCTGCTTGTAGGCTACGATGGTTAGTGTCTCCATCGCGGCTCGAGTCAACCTCGCCGGCCGTTGCGGAAACAGTTTACGTACGTAGCCATGGAATTCGGGGGCCGTGCGCAGCTGCCAACCGCCGGCGACCTCGGCCAAGCGTATCCCATGCGTAAGCAATTCTTTGTCCAACTCGGCCAAAGTCGCTTTGACCTCGGCAGGAACCGCATTCTCGAGAATCTCGCAAACCTTGCGAACCGGCAACGGGTCGCCCGAAGCGAATAGCAACGCTTCCAAGACCGGCTTCATCCGATCCGTAGGCCATAGCCCTCCGCCGCCGGATTCATCGCCGCTGCTGTGTTGATCCGCCGACCGGCCTTCTCCAGCTTCGCCCGACGCCACGGCCGTTCCTGCCACAGCCTCGCAGGGCAATTCAGACGCACGCTCCTGCAGGTCCTCCTCCGCGTTTTTGTGGTTCAGACGCTGCTCCGGCGTTTGCTCGTCACTCATCGCTATCGCCTCCGACGGCTACGGCATCCGCTCTTGCCGCGGCACCGACACAATAGGTTTCAGTAAGGCTCTCGACCGTGCTTTCTATGTCCGGATCGATGAGACGAACCATGATGGGGCCGCCGATCTCCCGCTGCTCCGCCTGCAAAGAACCGAGCTTGAGTAATTCCAGAAGCCCGAGAAAGGTTGCGACGATGAAACCCCGGGGGCTTTCAGTCTTGAAAAGCGTGGAAAATTCGACCCGCCCCTGCTGGCGTAGCTTTGCCACGAGGCTGTGGACGGCGTCGGCCACACTGTAGTCCTCGCCACCCACGTCGTGAGGCATGCGAGCGGCGGCCCGCGCCAAAACTTTGCGTAACGCTTCAAAAAGATCGGCTAGCTCGACCGGGCGTAGCTCCTTATGATGCGAACCGACGTCCTGCGGCGGACTCGGAGGACGCCGGAACACATCACGGTCAAGCAACGCACGGTCTCTGAGCTGCTGCGCACTGTCCCGATAAATTTCGTATTCCGCCAGTTGGCGGACAAGATCTTCGACCCCGTCCTCCTCTTCTCCCTCTTCCTCTTCATCCGCCGGCAACAATAGGCGCGACTTCATGTACATCAGCGACGCGGCCATCACTAAATACTCGCCGGCTACGTTCAAGTTGAGTTCCTCGAACATGCTCAAGTATGACAGGTACTGGTCGGTGATTTCCGCTATGGGAAGATGGTAAATATCGACTTCATTACTACGCACCAAGTGCAGTAATAAATCGAGCGGCCCTTCGAAAGCATCGAGTTTGACCGTGTAATCCGTGCTCACCACCGAACCACCGCCACTCCCTCACAGGCCCATCGCCGCTTTGGCTTCGGACACCGTGGCCGACGCGACTTTCCGGGCGCGTTCGCGACCCGCTTCGAGAATTTCGGAAACCGTAGCCGGATTCGAGGCGAAACGGGCTCGCCGCTCCTGTATGGCTTCCAACTCCTCCACCACGTGCTTGATCATCACCTTCTTACAATCCAGGCAGCCAATGCCGGCACTGCGGCAACCGGCGCTGACTTCAGCTCGTTCCTCCTCACTGGAGTATATCTCGTGAAGCTTGAATACCGGACAGTCGGCAGGGTCGCCGGGGTCGCTGCGACGCACACGCCTGGTATCCGTAACCATACGGGCAAGCTTTTCATAGACCGTGCCGGCATCATCGCTGAGAGCAACCGCATTGCCATAGCTCTTGCTCATCTTACGGCCGTCGGTGCCCGGTACTCTGGCACCATCGACAACCAAGCCCTTCGGTTCCGGAAACACCTCTCCGTAAAGCCGGTTGAAACGCCTTGCCACTTCGCGGGTCAATTCTACATGAGGCAACTGGTCCTCGCCGACCGGCACGCCGAGCGCCTTGTAAATAAGGATGTCGGCAGCCTGTAGTAGCGGATAACCGAGGAAGCCGTAGGTCGACAGATCCCGCCCCTGCAGCTGCGCTTGCTGCTCTTTATAAGTGGGAACCCGCTCCAACCAAGGCACAGGGATAATCATAGAAAACATCAAATGCAGTTCGGCGTGTTCGGGGATCTCCGACTGGCGAAAGATCACACTGCGCTCTGGGTCAAGGCCCACCGCCAGCCAGTCGAGCACCAAGGGCTCGATGCTCGCCGACATACCCGCAGTATCCGCGTATTCGGTAGTCAACGCGTGCCAGTCCGCAATAAAGAAATAGCACCGAGCCTCGTCTTGAAGCTTCACCCAGTTCTTCAATGCACCGTTGAGATGCCCGAGGTGCAAAGCTCCGGTCGGCCGTGTTCCTGAAACCACCACTTTGCAAAGTTTGCTACTCACAACGCCCAACTCGACTTTGAGGCCTGTCCTCTGTTCACCCGCATTCTCCGGCAACCCGCTTCAAAGCACTCCGAGTAGACGGTAGATACCGTAGATGACCGGCCCGATGAGGGCACTCACCGTACCGGTCATCAGCATTACTACCAGGATTATGAAACCGTAGGGCTCCGAGCGGGCCAACGGCCCCGCAACGCCGCGCGGCAACAGTCCGACCGCTACACGTCCACCGTCAAGCGGCGGGATAGGAATCAGATTGAAGACCCCTAACAATACGTTGATCTGCACGCTGAACGCGCACATGATCAACAGCGGTCCGAGCACCTGGAAACCTCCTGCACCCTCCGCAGGGTGCAGACCCGCACCGTTGCGAGCCAGCACTCCAAACAACACGGCGCTCACGACCGCCAACGCAAAGTTCATGGCCGGGCCGGCCGCCGCAACATAGACCATATCGCGCAACGGATTACGCAAACGATGCCATACTACCGGCACGGGTTTGGCGTATCCGAACAGGAACGGAGAACCGCTGAGAATCAACAGACCGGGAATCAGCAACGTACCCATGACGTCCACATGGGCCAGCGGGTTCAAGGTGAGCCGGCCCATGCGAGCCGCCGTGTCGTCTCCAAGTTTCGCGGCCACGTAGCCGTGGGCCCATTCGTGACAAACCACGGCTAGAACCAGGGGAAACACCATCAATGCTATGTTTGCGATTCCGACGTTCACACCATGCTCGAAGTTGGCAAAGCCATATCAGCAGGCTCGGCCGGGCTCAACGCTTACGCTCGGAGCCGATGTGCATGCGTGAGCGCGGATGATGTTCGCGATGCACTTCACGCAGGCGCTTGCCGGCCAGATGGGTATAGATTTGAGTGGAAGTGATATCAGCGTGCCCCAACATCACTTGCAATGAACGCAAGTCCGCTCCGCCCTCGAGCAGGTGCGTCGCAAAGGAATGCCTCAGCACATGGGGCGAAACCTGCCCCAGGCCGGCGCGCCGGGCGTGCTCACCCAGCCGCTTCCAGAAACCTTGGCGGCTCATCGCCCGGCCGTTGCGGCCGAGAAACAAAGCGGCGCTCGAACGCATTTTGGCCAGTTTCGGACGGGCCTCGTGGAGATAGTCACGTAGCGCCTTCAGCGCAGCACGGCCCACCGGCACCGCGCGCTCCTTGGAACCTTTGCCGGTCACCACCAGATATCCGTCACGCAGGTTCACTCGCGACGCCTCCAGCTCCAGCAACTCCGACACCCGCAACCCACAGCCGTATAGTAGTTCGACCATCGCGCGGTCACGGCATGCCAACGGATCATCACCGCAAATCGAGGCCAACAAAGCCTTGATATCGGCGATGCTCAACTGCTTGGGCACCCGTAGCCCACGGCGTCCCGAGCGCAGATCACGCATCGGGTTGGCCGCAAGCTCACCCTCCGCCAACAAATACTTGAAGAAACCGCGAACCGCGGAAAGGCAGCGTGCCCGCGATGATGCGGACAGACCGTCCTTATTCAAGCGGTCGAGAAAGCTGACGAAGTCGTCGCGCTTCACCTGTCCGGGCACACGGCGGCCCAACTCATCCATCGTGCAAAGAAACTTACGCAAATCCCGGCCATAGGCCTCGAGACTGTTGCGCGCCAAGCCCTTTTCCGCCGCCAAGTGGTCCAGATATCGATCGGCGGCAAAAGCGAGGCTGCCGTCGCCCTCCCCCCCCACACCGGTCTGAGTGTTCTTCAAAGCGCCACCGGCCCCGGCGAAGCAGCCGCGGCATCTTCGCCTTCTCCGTCTATCGACCGTGTGATGGTCTCACGGATCTCCGACAAGCGCAGGGGATCTTCTATCTTGCCACCGGCCGCATCAGTGACGTAAAACACATCCAACACCTCGTTCAGATGCGTCGACACCTTCGCCGAATGAATGTTGAGTCCGAGCTTGAAAATAGTATTGGCGATCAAAAACAGCAGAAACGGACGATCCGCAGCATAGACGTCGATGATCGTAAACTGCTTGGATGATTGGTTGTCCACTCCGACCCGTGCGCGGCTGCGGCGGGTAGAGCGTTTACTGCCGATTCTGCTGTTATGGGCTTCGATGGCTTGGCTGACAAGCGCCGCCACATCAACACGATCCGACAGTACCGCGTCAAGGTCGTCGGCAAAGCCGTCCCAGACCTCCGGTGCCAGGGCCACGACACCGGATCCGTCCTCGCTTTCCTGGTGGTCAATATGAAATACCTCCACCGCCCACCCGTCGCTGGAGGTTGCCAGGCGTGAATCCAAAACGCTGAGGCCACGTGCCGACAACAGCCCCGACACCGACCCGAACAGCCCCGGGCGGTCCGCAGAGCAAAGCGTCAACTCGGTGAAGCTCCGCTCTGGGTGATGAAGAACACCGTAAGCGAATTTCGCCGAACCACGCGACTCGAACAGGCGCCAATGGTCGATGACTTTCTCTTCACTGTGGGCAAGGAAGTAGGAGTTGGGCATGCTGTCCACGAAGGCAGCCAGACGCCGGCGTTCATCCTCCCCCCGGGCAGCCGCCACCAGCCTCGCACGTATGCGTTCCACCCGCAGTTCCATATCCGCCTCGGTGACGATTCCACGATCGAACATGTCGAGGGAGCGCCGGTACAGTTCGGCGAGAAGATGGTCACGCCAGCCGTTCCAGATAGTCGGGCCCACCGCTTTCATATCGGCAAAAGTCAGCAGGTAGAGAAGACGCAGGTTCTCCGCAGTGCCGACTTGCCTGACGAAATCCGACACCAACTCCATATCGTTGATATCTCGCTCTTGGGCCAACATTGACATCAGCAAGTGGTTGCGTACCAGGAACTGCAAAGTGGCGATGTCGTCTTCGTTCATCTTCAGACGGGCTGCAGCTTCGGCTGCCATGGTCGCACCTTTTTCGTCGTGGTCACCACCGTAGCCCTTGCCTAGATCGTGAAACAACATGGCCAGGAACAGCAACTCGTAGCGGTCATATCCGCGCATGGTGCGAGTAATGAAGGGGCTACTCTGGGCGTAAGCACCCTCGCGCAGCAACTCCAGCTCGCGCACCCCGACCAGGCAGTGCTCATCCACCGTATAGATGTGGTGGTAATCGTGCTGAACCATACAAAACAGACGGCCGAACTCGGGAAGCATCTTGCCGAGGACTCCGAGACGGTGCATCAGGGCAAGAGTTTTATAGATCCCGTCCTTGGCCTTGAGAATAGAGAAGAAGGCTTTCACAGCCTCGTCACTGCAGCACAACTCGCTATTCAAAGAGTCCACGCTGCGGCGTAGCGCTTCCCTTGCCGCCGGCGACAGTTCCAGGTCCAGACGCCTGCAATCGGCGAACACGGTGACCATTCTCAAGGGTTCGCGTTCAAAAAGTCCGTCTTCGACGCTCAGTTTGCCGCCGATCACACTGAGCCCGGGAGATATCTCGCGCTTGCCGATGCGTTCGAGGAAACCGGCCGGTTCAGGAGGCGCGACCAAGCGCTCGATGATGTCCTCGGTGCTGCGTGCAAGCAGCGCCGCATGGCGATAGTAGTCGCGCATGAACATATCGCCCGCGGAATTGCGTCCCTCGCCACGGTAGCCGAGCCAGTCGGCGATAATGTCCTGGCGCTCGAAGGTGAGCTCGTCGGGGCGGCCCTTGGCGATGAGATGCAGGCTGAAACGGGTATAGAACAGGAACTCGCGGGCCGCCGCCAGTTCCTCGTATTCGCTGCGGGTCACTATATTGTGTTCCAGGAACTCCTCGAGCCGCGAGACGCCGCGGCAGGCACGGGCTATCCACTGCAGCACATGAAAATCCCGCAAGCCACCCTGTCCTTCCTTTATATTGGGCTCGAGGATGAACACCGACGAACCGCTTTGCCGGTGCCTCTCTTCCAACTCCTTGCGTTTGGCGGCCACAAAAGCCTTCGAATCCGCAGCGCTGATTACGTCGCAGACCGAATGCTCGAACTGAGAAGCAAGCTCCGGACTTCCGCAGATGAAACGTCCATCGAGCATCGCGCTCTTCACGGTATCGTCGCTCGCCGCCATGCTCAGGCACTCGGCAGTGTCACGAACCGCATGGCCGACTTTTAGCTTCGCGTCCCACAGGGCATACAGTAACGCTTCGGTCACGGTCTCCAGGTAAGGCGTAACCCGCCCCGAATACATGACCAACAGATCTACGTCCGACGCCGGGCACTGTTCCCGGCGGCCATAACCGCCCAAAGCGATGATCGCGCACTGCTGGCGCGTACTCGCATAGCGGCGCCGGAAGCGAAGGCTGCCGGATTCGAAGACAAAACGCAGCAGATCGTCGATGTAGCCGCTGAGCCGCTCCGCATTCGCCAGCGCGGACGCACCAGCCCAGTGGTCGCGTTCGATGGCAGCCATGACACCGGCCATGTACTCACGGGTAAGTGCGGACAACCTGCCTCTGACGCTGTCAGGAGAAGGTAGCGCCGGTACTTGCACACCGGTCTCCAACCCAGCGCTGGCCACCTTCATGCGCCCGCCCCGCAACGGCGCAAGGCGCCCCAAGCCCCTGCGGCCGAGCAGGCAACAGCATCGTTGTGCGTTGCCGCGCAGTACGGACTCTTATTAATAGACACCGGCGATGCGCTGGTCCTCGAGATAGCCGGCAATGCCGCGGTAGATTCCCTCCGCAATGTTCTCGCGATAACTCGAAGACCGCAGCCGCAGGGCCTCCTCCGGATTGGAGACGAAGGCAGTCTCGACCAAAACGCTGGGCATGTAAGTTCCATCCAGTACGTAGAAAGGCCCCTGCTTTACACCGAGATCCTTGACCGACTTGTAGCGCGTACCGAGGCGGCGTACCAGTTCACGCTGAATGTGGCGGGCAAGCAGAACCGAATCGCCTTCTTTGTAGCCCTGCACCATGTCGGACAAGATGTAGGGCAAGTCCGCGTCCTCGGACACGTCCCCACCCTTCATCAACGGGTTCACCCCGTTCTCCAGCCGGGCCAAGCGTAAAGTCGCACGGTCGTCGGTGTTTTTGAGATAGTAGGTTTCAACCCCCCGGGCGCGCGCATCGACCGAAGCGTTGGCGTGTATAGAGACGAAAATATCGGCATCGGCGCGGTTGGCGAGATCCTTCCGGCGCGCCAGAGTCACATAGCGGTCACTGTTTCTGGTAAGCAATACTTTGGCCTGCAAACGAGATTCAAGTTTCGAGGCGACACGGCGTGCAAGGTCCAATACCAGTTCTTTCTCCGCCAACCCGCCGCCCCGGGTAGCAGCTCCCGGATCCTTGCCGCCATGGCCTGGGTCGATGACGATGGTGAACCTCGACTTGGCACGCAAGGGCCGCTTGCCTGCGGCCGGCGCCCTGGGTACTTCTCCGACGCTTTCCGGAATACGGTTACCGGTGGCAGCGGCGTCGGCGCCCCCTGACAGGTCAATGACTATGCGCGGCGGCGAATCCAAGGTGAACACATGAGGCGCCACCGGCGAGGCGAGGTCCATGACTACGCGAACCGTGCTCTCATCGTACTGGCCGCTGCGAACACGACTGACGCGTTTGTCCCTGATCCACGACTGCCGTGGCATTCGCGGATCCAACAGCACACTGCTTATGTCAAGAAAAAATCGTGCCGGAACCTTGTGGGCGGGGTCCGAAGCGAGAAACGCAGCCCGATAACGTGCGGGCCCGTCCAGATCGATGACGACCCGGGTGTAATCACTGCCAGAAGCATGCCTTACACGCTTTACATTAACCGCTTGAACCGCGTGGGCGTCGAGAAACAGACTCAACACGAATACGCCCAGCACGCAGACAAGCCTGACCGCCCGCAACACTCGCACCTCCTCCCCGCCGGCGGAGAAATCCGTTCCCCGCCGCAGCCAAGTGTTTATTATTGCGCTTTCTTGGCCTGCTCTACAAGCTCGGCCAAAACGTTCAACGCTTCGAGGGGGCTGAGAGTTTCCGCGTCGATATTACTGATTCTACGCAACAATTCCGCTGCCTCCGGATTGCCGGGAGCCGCGGCAACTCCAGCAGCGGCCACGCGCGAAGACGGGGCAAACAAGGCCAGTTGTGGACTTTCGTCCATGCCCGGCAAGCCCTCGCCGGCTTCAAACTTGGCGAGTATCGCCCGGGCCTTCTCGATCACCGGAGCTGCTACCCCGGCCGCCCGGGCCACTTCGATACCGTAGCTGCCGCTACTGGGCCCCGCCGTCACCCGGTAGAGAAAAACCATCTCTTCCTTGTAACGGCGTATGGCTACCGAAAAGTTCTCAACCGCCGCGTATTCCGAAGCCAAGCCCGCAAGTTCGTGATAGTGCGTGGCAAACAGTGTTTTGACCCCGGCCTTGACCATCGCCTCAGCGACCGCCCATGCAATGGAGATACCGTCGAAGGTCGAGGTGCCACGCCCGATTTCATCAAGCACCACCAAACTGCGATCGGTCATGTTGCCGAGGATGTCGGCGGTTTCCGACATCTCGACCATGAAGGTCGACTTGCCGGCCGCAAGATCGTCGCTGGCGCCGATGCGCGTAAAGATCCGGTCGAGCAGCGGGATGCGCGCTTCAGTCGCGGGAACGAAGGACCCGCAGTGTGCAAGCAACGCGATAAGTGCAACCTGCCGCAAATATGTGGATTTGCCGGCCATGTTGGGGCCGGTGATCACCATCAGCAGGCGGCTATCGTCGCCGAGAACGCAATCGTTGGCGACGAATCGACTGCCGAGGCCGGCTTCGACCACAGGATGGCGGCCCGCGCGTATCAATAACTCGCAGCCGTCATGGAACTCGGGCCGGCAGTAACCGCTGTAATGAGCACTCTCGGCCAAACCACACAGGGTATCGAGTTCGGCTAGGGCGGCTCCGGTCTTACCGAGACCGCGATGATGCCCGGCGAGTTGCTCGAGTAAAGCCGAGAACAAGTGCGACTCCAGAGTTCCCAGCCGTTCCTCGGCACCGAGCACTTCGGATTCACGCTGCTTGAGTTCCTCGGTAATATAGCGCTCGGCGTTGGCCAGGGTCTGTTTTCGCACGTAACGCTCGGGGACCAAGTGCTGGTTGCTGCGGGTTACCTCGAGGTAATAGCCAAAGACTTTATTGAAGCCGACTTTCAAGCTCGCGATTCCGGTCGCCGTACGCTCATCGGCCTCAAAGCTTGCTATCCAGCTCTTGCCGTCTCTCCTCACCGTGCGAAGACGGTCCACTTCCTCGTGGAACCCATCACGAATGACGCCGCCCTTGGACGCAGACAACGGTGGTTCGTCACACAGCGTCTCCCTTATCAGCGTCCGGGCCACGGGCAGGCTGTCGAGGCGCCGCAGGATCGATTCGAGTGCACCGCGATTCGCCTGGCGTTCCAGGCCTCCGGCCAGCGCAGCTTCGACGCTGTCCACCCCGTCGAGTGCATCAGTGAGGTGTAAGACATCGCGTGGACCCGCAGTCCCAGAGCCCAGACGACCGTTCAAACGCTCGAGATCACCGATTACCTTCAAACCCTCGCGCAAGCGGTTGCGCAGTTCGTAGTCCGCGACCAGCAGTTCGACCGCATCGAGACGGGCGCCGATGGCCTCGAGGTCCGCCAGTGGGTGGAGCAACCAGCGCCGCAGCAGACGCTTACCCATAGGCGTCGAGCAACGGTCGAGAACCGAGACCAGGGAACCACGCAGGCCGCCGCGTGCCGCCTCGACCAACTCGAGATTGCGCCTCGTCGCTTCATCCACGCGCAGGAACGCGGAGGCACTATAATAATCCGGCTCACGTAAATGCCCGCTGTTGCCCCCCTGCGTTGCCGAGACGTAGGCCAGGAGAAAACGGTGTGCGGCAACCGGCAAGTCCAGGCCGCGATCGTCCGGCACTGCGAGACTCGGAACATCAACCATACAGCCGGGCAAAGTCGTGCGCAGGACGGCGGCGCACTCTTGCGCCGCCTCACCGGATACCACGACCTCACTCGGACCCATCGCCACCAGTTCTTCGCAGAGTTCGTCGATCATGCTGAACTGCGTCGCTCGGACTTCACCGGTAGAGAAATCTGTAATCGAAAGCCCGGCTCCGCCTCCCCGCGCAAGCACAGCAGCTAGGTAGTTGCTTTTCTCGGGAGCGAGACTCTCTTCGTCCAAAGTCGTGCCCGGGCTTACCACCCTCGTGACCTTACGTTTGGCCAAAGCCCCGCCCTTCTGCGGCATTTCGACTTGCTCGCAGATTGCCACGCGCACACCCGCTTCCAACATCCGCGCGATATACGGACGCACCGAATGGTAAGGAACACCGCACATCGGCACGGGGTTCTCCTCGTTGCGATTGCGCGATGTCAGAGTGATGTCGAGTATCGAGGCCGCCTTCTCCGCGTCCTCGAAAAACATTTCGTAGAAGTCGCCCATACGAAAAAACAACACGGCATCTTCATGTTGAGCCTTTATATCCAGATACTGTTGCATCACGGGGGTCAGCTTGAAGCCGCCCGCGTGACGCGATCCGCCGCCTGCTACAGTAGCGCCCATCGATCAGATCACCTTGCGGCGCCGGCCCATATAATCCACCAGGAGGAAGCGCCCGAGCTGGGCAGGGGTAGAGTAGAAGGCCCGGCCTTTGTTGATCGCCGTCATTTTATCGACGAAAGCGCGCAACGGCGGGCTGTCGTCGAGCATGAACGTGTTTATGACGATTCCCGCCCGGCTGACCCGCCCCACTTCTTTGAGAGTCTGCTCGGTCGCCCGCGTGGAAAGACCACCGACGCTCATCGGCCATTCGCAAAACAAACGCCCACCCTCGAAATAGGCGGTGGGCTGCCCATCGGTTATGATGATCATCTGCTTGCCGGCCCCGCGTTGAGACGACAGCAAACGGCGTCCAAGACGAAGACCGTCCTGTAGGTTGGTAAACGGCTCTCCCATGTTCCAGGTCAGTTCGGGCAAGTCGCCAAGCTTGATCTCTACCGCACGCGTATAGAATCCCACTACGCGGAAGAAGTCGCCCGGATAACGGCTGCGCATCAAGGATTCCATCGCCAAGGCCACTCTCTTGGCGGCGGCGAAGCGCCCTTCCCAACTCATCGACCAACTCATATCCAACAGTAAGACCGTAGCGGTGCTAGTGCTGCGCCGGGATTCAAAAACCTCGAAATCGCCGGCCTCGAAGCGCAGAGGTAAGCGTAGGTCACGCAGCATGGCATTGCGCAGGGTCGCAGCGACATCAATGTCCATGGGGTCGCCGAATTCGTAAGTCTTACGCACTCCGGAATCGAGCTGACCGCAGCCACGCCGCCCGGTTTGGTGGCGGCCGCCGACATCGAAGGGCAACTCGGCAAAAATTTCGCGCAGCGCCATCTGCCCGAGCTTGCGGACCGCGACTGCCGACAGGCTGAAACGCTCGCCTCGGGGCAATAGGTATCCAGCATTTTGCACCGCCGCCAGCATCTCGCGCAAGCTATGCAACGAGCGGGCGGCGTCCTCACCCACAGACTCGGCAAGTGCCGCTGCGTCTATACCGTCCAAACGCCCTTGCGAAAGGCTGCGCTCGAGTTCGCGGAGCGCCGTGAGCTTATCTATGAGTTCCAGCGTCTCTTCGAACCCCAGGCTTTGCTTACCTATGAACTCTGCGCCGTGGCGCCGCACGAAACGCTCAACCTTGCGAACCTCGTCGCCCTCGAGCTCTATCCCTTCGAAGGCCGTGGCCGCGCCGGCATCCGTGAAATCGTAGCGCGCCAGGGCGTCAAGTGCATCGTCCATGGCGCGAGGCAAGCGGTGTAAGAGCTCCACCCCTCGCATCGAGGCTCCATCGCCGGCCCGGGTGCCGAGGGCCTCCAGTTCCAGATCTACGGCCTCGTCGAGACGCTCGCGATGACGGTCGAGAGCATGGTCGACGTTGAAACTTCGCTGCAATTCCTTGATCTTCTCACGCACTTGCGACAGCAGTTCATCCAGGCCTGCGAGTTGGAGTTCCTCGTTTTTCAACCCGGCACGTAGTAGCTCGTCGAGAGCGCGCGCAAGATCACCGCTGCCTTGCAGGTGGGCGGCCAGCGCCTCGAATATCTTGTCCGGGTCGAGCCGCGTCGCCCGGCTTCCGTCCCACTTGGAATAGCGCGCGCGCAAGTGCCGGCCTCAGAGCGAATAGCTCAAACGTCCGCCTTAACGCTCACGGTTCAGCTTCTCGTTTAGATGAAGCCCCTCGAGAACGAATTCGGCCGCGGAGGCCATCAGGCCCGGGCTTTCGAAGGAACCCAAGGCGTCGATGACGTCCTTGAGTCCACGTATGGAGGCGATGCCTTCCTGGTAAAGCGCGGAAGGCATCGCATCAGACACCGCAACGCCCCAGCCTTCGCTCATGTAGTCCACCACCGGGACAAGCCTCTCGGGATCCACCCGTTCGTCAAACACGCTCTTGACCGCGCAACCGAGCAAGCGATCCACAAGCGCTCCCCCTCCGGCCTCGCCTGCCTCGTCGGCGCCATATTCGAGTTCGAGCTTGCCGTTGGTGGAAGCGAACATGGAAGGCAAGTCAGAGATGCGCGGAACGATTTCCGTCTCGCCGCAAGCAACGGCGCGTTTCTCGGCATTGGCAATTACCGTTTCATAATTATTGATGCTGACGCGGACGCTGACCCCTGAAGACTGGCTGACCTCCGGAGCCCGGCGCGCCTCCATCGTGAAAGCGGCGATAATCTCCTTGATGAAATCCGGAACCCGTAGAGGCAGCTCCGGCGATACGGCGAACCTAGCCTCCTGCTCCATGATCCGCATCTCATGCTCCCTGCTCTTCGGGTAGTGAGTGCGGATCTGCACGTCGAAGCGGTCCTTGAGCGGCGTGACTATACGGCCACGGCTGGTGTAGTCCTCGGGGTTCGCAGTGGCCACGATCAGCACGTCAAGAGGGAGCCGTATCTTGTAACCCTTTATCTGAAGGTCACGCTCCTCCATTAAGTTAAATAGCCCTACTTGCACCTTCTCGGCCAGATCCGGCAGTTCGTTGATCGCAAAGATGCCCCGGTTGCTGCGCGGGACTAGGCCGAAATGAACCGCCTCCTCGTCCGCCAGATAGCGGCCTTCCGCTATCTTCACCGGATCGATCTCGCCGACCAGGTCCGCAATCGAGACATCCGGCGTCGCCAGTTTCTCGCCGTAGCGTTGCTCGCGGCCTATCCATTCTACGGGAAGCCCATCCCCCGACTCCTCAAGCCGCCGCCGGCATGACGCGCAAACGGGCCTACAGGGATCGTCGTTTATCTCGCAGCCGGCAACTACCGGGACCGCTTCGTCGAGCAAAGACAACAGGGCGCGAATCAGGCGCGTCTTGGCTTGCCCCCGCTCACCGAGCAAGACGATGTGGTGCCCGCAAAGCACGGCATTCTCCAGTTCGGGGATTACACTGTCTTCGTAGCCGATTATGGAAGGGAATAGAGGCCCCGCCTCATCGCCACCGCGTTCCATGCGCGCCAACAAGTTACTGCGCATTTCTTCACGAACTCCGCGTGCGAGGTATCCGGACTCTTTTAGCTGGCCGAGGGTAGAGGCTAGTAGATGTGTCACCGCGCCACTATAAGAGGGCATCGACGTCCCGGCAACGTGCTATACCCGCCTGTGCGAGCACCCGGCCCATTGCGCAGCGCCGAAGCCGTGCTGTAAAATTCACCGGCAGGCGGCCGGCGACGCGCTAACAAAGACACGCTATCAGCCTTGCCTGCACACGTCCGGCCCAAGCCGCGCGGGACAATCTAGACACTCTAGCCATTGGTGGCCATGAGCCTCTCGAACCGGCACGCCTCAGACCGGATCTCGCTCCGGGGATTCGAGTTCCTCAACGGTGTCTTCGCCACCACCGGAAGACACTTCGGCCCGCCGCGAGGCCTCGTCGGCCCGGGCGTTGGCGGCCTCGAGCGCGGCTCTGGCGCTGTCGAGTTCCTGCTCCAATCGCGCGTTCAACTTGCTTTGTTTGCGTAAACCGGCTCGCAATCGAATGTGCTCCAGCAACGTCCCCAAACCGGCGATCAGCACCCCGGCGACCAGTACCGCAAGTAGCAACAAAGCCAACGGAAACTCGAAGTATGCTCCCTCCGGAACGGGAGAAATCTCGAGCGCCGGAAGATACGTCACCTTGACCAGTTGCATGTTCATACTGGCGAGAACCACGCCGGCGATCGTCACAATAGCGTAAAGAAGACGGGAGATGATTTTCATTGGGCTTCCTCGAATAGGGGCAGCAAGCGGTCATATGACGCCAGAAGATGCTCGGGGATCGCTTTGGTATCGGCAAGCACCGGCATGAAGTTGGTGTCACCTTCCCAGCGTGGGACCACGTGCCAGTGCATATGGTCGTCGATGCCGGCACCGGCACAACGGCCTAGGTTCATCCCCAGATTGAACCCCGAAGGCTTGTAGGCCTTGTCGAGCACCGAAACCGCCAACTGCAAGTCTTGCTGAAGAGCCGCCAACGTTGATGCATCGAGCGCAGAAAAATCGGCGCTGTGATCTCGCGGCGCGACCATCAGGTGTCCGTTGGAATAGGGGTAGAGATTCATCAAGACGCTGCTATAGCGGTTGCTTTTCAACACCAGCCCTTCGCGCCGGTCGCCGGGTAACTCGAGCGCAGGCTTTTCACATAAAATGCAGCCGCTATCACTACCCGCCGTGGAAACATATGACAGGCGCCAAGGCGCCCATAGTACTCTCACTCGTCAGCCTCTATCCAAAGAGCGGCACCGCTGCAGCCACCGCAAGCCCCGCCACAGGCCACCCTCGAAAAGAGCCGCCCAGCCAATCCCTCGACCCTAATTCCAGGGCAACGACATCGAAACAGCAGTGCTGTGGGAAGGGCCCGACCCGTACGAACCCGAGCAAAGCAGTCATGCACGTCAGGTCCGGCAGCTTACAGGCCGCCGGCAGCTTCACACCCGCTCCGGCCCCGCTTCAAACAGGGGCGCTGTCTTCCACGGGTTCGGCCGCCGGCGCTACCGCTGCGTCCGGTGAGCGGCTATCCACCCGGTTTTTCAGTTCCTTACCGACCTTGAAGAAAGGAACGCGCTTGGAACCCACCGCCACGATCTCTCCGGTCTTGGGGTTGCGTCCCTCGCGCGCCTTACGGTGCTTGACGACGAAGCTTCCGAAACCACGGATCTCGATACGGTCTCCTCTACAGAGCGCCTCGGTCATGCTTTCGAAAACCGAATTGACTATAACCTCGGCTTCTCGCCGCGAATAAACCGGATATAGCCTGACGATTTCGTCGATCAAATCCCTTTTTGTCATCTGATCGCCACCTCAATTAGTCACCGCAGAATTACTCCGAAGCCCGGCCATCCGTCAACCGGCAGCCGCTACTTCGTAGCTCATTCGGTGCTGTCGTCGTCCGCATCCGCTTTCTTCGCGCCGATCTCCGCATTGAGCACATCGCCCAAAGAAAAGTGCGAACCGCTACTACTATCCGCCATGTACTGCTGCATCTCTTCTTTTTCGGCGGAATGAATTAGCGAGCGTATGCTAAGAGAGATGCGACGCTCTCGGTTGTCGACCTGCGTGACTTCGGCTTCCAACTCGGTGCCCGGCTGGAAAAGATCGCGCGGATTTTCCACGCGCTCACGCGATAGCTGTGGAACATGCACGAGGCCTTCGATTCCGTCCTCGATGCCTACGAAAACGCCGAAGTCCGTCACGTTGGTGACCTTCCCGTGAATGCGGGTGCCCACCGGATAGCGGGCCGCCATATTCTCCCAAGGGTCTTCCTGGGCCTGCTTAAGCCCCAGAGACAAGCGCTCGTTGGAAACATCAATGGCCAGGACCACCGCTTCGACCTCGTCGCCCTTCTTGAGCAGTTCCGAGGGATGCTTGACCTTCTTGGTCCAGTGCAGGTCGGAAATGTGGATCAACCCGTCGATGCCTTCTTTGACATTGACGAACACACCGAAATCGGTGAGGCTCGTGACCTTGCCGGAAACCCGGGTGCCCACTGGATGTTCGATCGGCAGCAGTTCCCAAGGATTAGGCGAAACTTGTTTGAGACCTAACGAAATACGCCGGTTCTCCGGGTCCAGAGCCAGCACCACCACATCCACTTCCTCACCGATACTGAGGATCTGCGAAGGATGGGTGACTCGCTTTGTCCACGACATCTCCGAGACGTGAACCAATCCTTCCACGCCTTCTTCGATCTCTATAAAAGCGCCGTAGTCGGTAAGGCTGACTGCTTTGCCGCGCACGCGGCTACCGGGGAACAGGCGCTCGGCGATGGTCATCCACGGATCGTCGTGAAGCTGCTTGAGTCCCAGTGAAATGCGCTTGGCCTCGGGATCATACTTGAGCACGACAACGCGTAAAACATCGCCGGAAGAAACCACCTTCGACGGATGGCTGACTCTCCCCCAGGACATATCGGTGACGTGAAGAAGGCCGTCGATGCCGCCGAGGTCCACGAAGGCCCCGTAGTCGGTCACGTTCTTCACCACCCCTTCCAGAATGACGCCTTCTTCGATGACCTTCAGAGTTTCTTCGCGCAAGACCGCCTGCTCTTTCTCAAGCAATGCTTTGCGCGAAACTACGACATTGCCGCGTGCCCGGTTGAACTTGAGAACGGCGAACTCCATGGTCTCGCCTACATAACGTTCAAGGCTGCGGGTGGGCCTGATGTCGACGTGGGAGCCGGGCAGGAATGCGGAAACACCAAGGTCGACTTTCAAACCGCCCTTGACTCTGCCGACGATGGTCCCCTGCACGGGGCCGGATGCCTGGTAGGCCTCTTCGATCGCTTTCCATACGGTCGACTCACGGGCGCGCTCGAAGGAAAGCCTCAGCTCCCCACTGTCGCCTCCGGTCGATTCGACATAGACGTCGAGTTCGTCTCCCTCGGAGACGCTGATCTCCTCGCCTTGCGTGCGAAATTCCTTGAGCGGGATGACGCCCTCGGATTTATAACCAATGTCTACAGTAACCGTATCCTTGTCGATGGCAACGATGGAACCTTTGACGATGTCGCCGACTTGGACCGGGGTTACGGATGCTTCGAAAAGATCGGAAAAACTCTCCATCCCCTCCTGCTCTATCCGATCGTGTTGAACTTTCTCCTCTTGCATTAAAAAGACGCCTCCTAGCGGCTGCCAGTTAGGCAGCAAACAGGTGCATAACCCCCACGGCCCCCCGATTCAAGGGAAAAGCCTTTCTTTTCAGGTTAATTGCGAGACCGTACGCGCTCGACCTCGGCCAGGACCCGCTCTACCACGGTTTCCAGATCGATATCGGTGGAGTCTATCACCACTGCGTCGCTGGCCGCCTTGAGCGGTGCCAGCTTGCGAGAACTATCCCGGCAGTCCCTTTCCGCGATATCGCGCTCCACGCCCGCCACATGAGCCTCAGCGCTGTGCTCACTCGCAGGCCCTGCGCCACGCCCCAGGACCTGCTCAGCCCCCCCCGGTGCAGCCCCGGACTGCTGCTCGGCCGCACGGCGCCGGGCTCTTTCCTTGGCGTCTGCGCACAAAAAAATCTTCAGATCGGCATCGGGAAAGACCACCGTACCGATATCGCGGCCCTCGACGACCGCTCCCGGGGGGGCCACCGCGTCTCGCTGCCACTGCAGCAGAGCTTGGCGAACCACCGAACAGGCCGAAGTGCGCGACGCTGCATCACTAACCTTTTGGCTTCGAATTGCCTCGCTAACATCGTGATTGTTCAGCCGAAATCGAGTTCCTTCGCAAAAGGTCTCGACCTCTAGGCCGGCTATCAGGCGGCCCAGCGCTTCCTCGTCATCGAGCGGGGTTCCGGATTCCAGCGCAGCCAGTGCCACACAACGATACAGAGCACCGGAATCCACGTAAACATAGCCCAAGCGGCGGGCGACACGCTTGGATGTCGAGGATTTTCCGGCCCCAGCGGGACCGTCCACGGCAATCACAAAACACTGCTTACTCACCCTCTCAGGCCCTCCAGAACCGAAAAAAACTCAGGGAAAGACACCGCGACAGGCGAAATATCGCCGATCTCCAACGGGTGGCGGCAAGCCAAACCCGCAACCGCCGCACTCATGACCAAGCGATGGTCGCCGGCGGCGTCGACGACCGCCGCACCTTCGAGCGCTCCACCGACAATCTCCAGGCCATCGGGCCGCTCGTATACTTCAGCCCCAATCGACTCGAGCAAGGCCACAGTCGAGCTTATCCGGTCACTCTCTTTCACCCTGAGTTCGCCGGCTCCGCCGATGACCGAGCGGCCTTGTGCACAGGCCGCAGCAACCGCAAGCAAGGGAAGTTCGTCAATGGTCGCTGGAACTTCCTCTGCCTTCAACTGAAAAGCCTCCAGCCGCGCACCCCTGACTCGCAGGCTTCCCTTCGGTTCGACCCCGCTACGTTCAACCGCTTCGACAGTGATGTCGGCACCCATACGCTCAAGCACTTTCAAGAAGCCGGTGCGCGTGGGATTGATACAAACGTTTTCTATGAGCACATCCGAGCCTTCGACTATCGACGCTGCGACCGCCAGGAAGGCCGCCGAAGAAGGGTCGCCGCAAACCTCGACGTCGACTGCGTGCGGAAGCGCCGGGCCCCGCACGCGCAGGCTCAACGACTCGCGCACCAAGTCCACTCCCATTGCTTGCAACATGCGCTCGCTATGGTCGCGCGAAAGCGCCGGCTCGATTATCTCGCTTTCGCCTTCGGCTTGAATGGCCGCCAACAACAACGCGCTTTTCAACTGAGCGCTAGCGACTTCCAAGCTGACAGCCGCCGCATGAAGACGCCGGCCATGAACGACTATCGGCGCCCGCCCCCCGGAGGTTTCGATGGCCGCACCGAATTTCGCCAGTGGACGTGCCACCCTGTCCATCGGACGGCGGCGTAACGAAGAGTCGCCATCGAGTTCAAAACGCGAAGTCCCGGCACGGCCGCCCTGCCCCGACAGTAACCCACTCAGCAAGCGCATGGTGGTTCCGGAGTTCCCACAGTCGATGGGTCCGGCAGGCACCGAGAACTCCAGCCCGCGGCCTTCGATGATGGTGTCCCCACTAGTGCTCTCTCGGCTTATGTGTGCACCCAAGCTTTGCATAGCCCGCAAGGTAGACATGACATCGGCTCCGCCAGGAAGTCCCTTGACCCGGGATCTGCCGCGTGCCGCCGCGTTGAACATGAGTGCACGGTGGGCAATGGATTTGTCTCCAGGCACCGAAACGCGCCCGCGCAACGGAGCCCGTGCCGGTTCTATGCGAAGCCGCCCAACGGCCACTACCGCAACCCCCTGCGAAAATCCTTTGCCGAACGCAATAATTCCCGCAGTGCATCTTCGTCTTCTTCCGCCACTGCCCTTCGGAACTCGGCCCAGACCCGCTCAAACCTTTGCATCTCACGGAGCAGGGCATCACGATTGAGCCGGGCTATGGAAACCCACATGTCGTCGTCGCCGGCCGCCAGACGAGTAGTGTCGCGGAAGCCCCCGGCAACCAATCGCGTAAAGCCGTCCGGAGATGGATCCCGTAATGCCGTAGCAGCCAAGGCCGAGGAGACCATCTGCGGCAAATGGCTCGAGAGCGCTACCGCCGCGTCATGAGCTTCTGCATCCATCTCCAGCACCTGCGACCCCAGTGCCCTCCACAGGGCCGAGACCTTCTCAACTGCGGCCGCGTCATTGTCCTTAAGCGGCGTTATCACGGTCGTGGCTCCGACGAACAACTCCGGGTCCGCAGCGCCGGCCCCGGTTTCGGTGCCACCGGCCATCGGGTGGGCGGCTACAAAACGCGACGCCAGCCCCAATTCCCGCGCGCGTCTGCATATCGGCGCTTTCACGCTCCCGACATCGGTCAGCAGGCAATCCTGCGGAGTCGATCCGGCCACTTGCTCGAGCAGCGATACGGAGGCCGCTACCGGGGTGCACAACACCACGAGATCGGCACCCCTCAACGCTTCATCGAGGTTGGTGTTGATGGAATCGACTAGGCCCAGGCGCAGAGCGTCTTCTAAGTTGGAGCGCTTGCGCCCAACACCTACACTATGGGCGAAGCAGCCTGCGCGCCGGGCCGCCGCAGCCAGCGACGCCCCGATCAGGCCGGTCCCCACTATTACCGCACGTGAAAAGCTCACTTCGGCTCCGTTGCTTCCGCCACCGCTTCCATCACCCCGGCCAAAGCCGAGAGGCATGCTTGGTTCTCTTCTTCACTACCGAAAGTAATACGTATCATCGAAGCAAAGCCGTAGCCCCCCATTGGCCGTACGATGATCCCCCGATCAAGCAAGCGCTGAGTGACAGCGGCACCGTCGCCGACCTCGACCAGAACGAAATTCGCCTCGCTCTTCACATAAGACAGGCCCAGTTGTTCCAGCCCGGCGGCGAAAACACGGCGGCTGCGGCGCACCAGCTCACACGATGCTCGTAGATGCTCCCGGTCGTCCAGGGCCGCGACCGCAGCAACTTGAGCCAGATGATTGACGTTGAAGGGCTGCCGCATGCGCGCCAAGGCACCCATGACCTCGAGCGAACCGACACCGTAGCCTATGCGCAAAGCGGCTAAACCGTAGGCTTTGGAGAAAGTCCTCACCACGATCAGACCCGGATGGTCCTGCAGATAATCCAGGCCGTTGGGATATTCGGGGTCTTCGACGAATTCGAAATAGGCTTCGTCGAGAACCACGACGACGTTTCCCGGTATACGCGACAAGAACTTGCGCCACGGACCACGCCGAAAGATCGTTCCGGTGGGGTTATTGGGGTTGGCCAGGAACACGATGCGGGTTTTGTCGTTGACCGCATCCGCCAGCGCTTCGAGATCATGGCGGTAGTCACGCGCCGGAACTCTACGAGAATACGCCCCGGCCGCTTGGCTGACCAGCGCATAGACCAGAAAGGCATCCTCGGACATCAGCACCTCCCCGCCGGAAGCCGCGAACACGCGGGCGATCAACTCCAGTATCTCGTTGGAGCCGTTGCCGAGCACCACCTGGGCAAGCTCCACCCCGAGCCGCGCAGCGAGTTTCTCACTGAGTTCAGCCGCGGACCCGTCAGGATAGCGATGAACATTTACTGCTTCACGCTCGATGGCACGTAACACCGCCGGTGAAGGCCCAAGCGGGTTCTCGTTCGACGCCAGTTTGACGACGCGCTCACGGCCGCTTTCCCTGCGCGCATCGTCGATGTTACGGCCCGGGACATAGGGCTCGAGCGCCAGGATATGAGGAGGAATCGCCGGTTTCATTCGGCGACCGGATAGGATCCCAGCACTTTGGTGGACAACGCGATCTTGTCCACCGCTTTCAAAGCACGTGCCACCGCATCGTCGCTGACGTAGCCGCTGACATCGATGAAGAAACGGTACTCCCAGGGACGTCCCAACAAAGGCCTAGATTCGATCATGGAAAGATTCACTTTGTTGCGAGAGAATTGCCGGATGAGGCGTTCAAGCACACCGACCTCATCCTTCACCGAGATGACCAGCGAGGTTCTGTCCTCACCCGTCGCCGCCGTCATCCGGCCCAGACCGATGACCAAGAATCGAGTCACGTTGCCGGGGTGGTCCTGTATGGACGACTCCACCACCTGCAAGCCGTAGAGCCGCGCCGCCAAGCGGCTGCCGATCGCAGCGGTACCGGGTTGCTCTAGCGCAAGTTTGGCCGCAACCGCAGAACTCGCGGTCGGCAGTGTCGGCACGCCGGGATGGTTCTCCGCAAGATAGCGGCGGCATTGAGCCAGAACCTGCGGATGGGAAGCAATCTGCGCAAACTCGCCTGTGCGCGAGGCGGCCGGCGTAGCCATCAAGAAGTGCTCTACTTTGACCAGAATCTCCCCGAGTATAGTCGCCTGCGTCTCCGCCAAGGCGTCCAGCGTAGGTGTAACCGCGCCCTCGGTGGTGTTCTCCACCGGCACCACTCCGAAACGAGCGCGGCCCGCCTCGACCGCAGCAAACACCTCGGCGATCGATTCGACAGCGTGAAATCGCGCGCTCTGGCCAAACTGCTTGGCGGCAGCAGCGTGGGTAAAGGTGCCTTCCGGACCCAGAAATGCCACCGTGGTGGGTTCTTCGCTGGCCCTGCAGGCAGAAATTATCTCTCGAAAGATGGCCTCGACGGCGTCGTCGCTCAGCGGACCGGTGTTGGCCTTGCGGATAGAGCGAATCACTGCGCGCTCGCGGCCCAGATCGAGTATCGGGCGTCCCTTGGAACTCTTGGCCTCACCGATACGTTGAGCCAGCCGTGCCCGGCGCGACAACAGCGCGAGCAACTTGCCGTTGAGAGCATCTACTTCCTTGCGCAATTGGGAAAGGGATTTCTTCGCAGCCACCATTTACACCTCTCCGCCGATTCCGAGTTACTAGGGGCCGCCGAGTCCGCCGGCTACCCGTGTGCGGAGAAAACCGCAGCTAAAACATCAGGAAACATCAGGAAAGAAAAGCCTCCACCAACTCGAAAGCACGCCGGTCGCCGGCGCCTTCGATCACATGGCCGTCGCTTTGCCCACGCAACCACGTGCGCTGGCGCTTGGCGTAGCGCCGTGTAGCCAAAGCAATGGCGGCGCTCAGGTCACCGGCCGGCAAGGAGCCGTCCAGGCACAAGGCTGCTTCGCGATATCCGATCGCGGCAAAAGCCCGGCAATCACGTGCGTAGCCTCGCTCGAAAAGCCCCTGTAACTCCTCAACGATCCCGGCTTCGACGATGCCACGGCTGCGCACACCGATGCGCCGCTCGAGATCGGTGAGCGGCAGCTCCAGGTGAAGGTTCAGCACTTCGAACGGCGCCTCGCGAAGACCGTGCTCACGGTGCCACTCGGACAGAGGCCTTCCGCTCAACTCCAGGACCTCCAGTGCTCGCACCGTACGGATCAGATCATTGGGGTGTATCCGTGCCGCACTCTCCGCATCGGCCTCGCGCAATCTACGGTGCAGACACCCGGGTTCGGCGTTTTCTCGCTGCAGCAACCCGGCGCGCAGTCTCTCATCGGCGGCCGGGCCACGAAACAAGCCCCGAGTCAGACTGCGCACATAGAGTCCGGTGCCACCGCAAACGATCACCGTCTTGGACCGCGCCGCCGCATCCGCCAAACAATCCAATGCGGCGGCGCGCCAGCGAGCCACATCGTAGTAGTCGTCGGGATCGGCGACGTCGATCATGTGATGGCGGATTCGCCGACGCAGGTCGAGCGCAGGTTTGGCGGTGCCGGCCTCCATATAGCGATAGACTTGCCGGGAATCGGCGCCGACCACCTCGCCGTCGAAAGCTTCGGCAAGTGCCGCCGCCAGCTCGGTCTTACCCGATGCGGTAGGACCCATAACCGTGATGATCCGCTCCGGCAACTGCCTTCCGCCGACGCAGCAGCGGGCCTTCGAGCTTTCGTGCATCTTCACGTGTCACCGGATCCGGGCCGGGATAACCCGAACCCTGCACTCGAGCCACGGCGCCGGAGCTTTGCGCCTGTCGCTAACAGCTTTCGTTCGCAATGCAGCCTCAACGGCCGAACATACGCTCGATTTCACGGCGCGAAAGCGAACGGGCAACCGGCCGGCCGTGGGGACAACTGGCATGGAATTCGACCTGCGCAACTTCCTTGAGTAAAGCCTCCGCCCGGCGACGGTCCATTCTCTGTCCTACCCTTACGGCCGAATGGCAAGCAACCGTAGCGAGAATTTTCTCGCTCCAATCGCGAGTTTCAACCGCGGCACCGAACTCACACAACTCTGCGATCAAACGCTCGGCCAGCGCCTCGACATCAGCGGCGGCGGCCATTGCCGGCGCGGCCCGCAGCAGCACTTCCTCGCTTCCGAAAACGTCGATTTCCCAACCCAAGCAGAGCAACTCTCGGCGCTGCACTTCGACCACCTCGACGCCGGCGCTGCCGACGACCAAGGGCTTGGAAATCAACACCGCCTGCCCGGCAATCGGCCCCTCGGCATGGGCCGCGCACAAGCGCTCGAACAGCAACCGTTCGTGGGCGGCGTGCTGGTCCACCACTACGATCTCGCCCTCACCCTGGCAAATTATGTAGCCGTCGAAAACCTGCCCGACCACATGGTAACGGCCCAACAACCCGGGCCTGTCATGGTCTCCGAAAACCAAGCGCTCTTGCCCGGCCTCCGTGTAGCCGGCACCCACCGCTTCAGCACCGCCATGCACCGGCGAAGGAGTGTAACCGGGAAGGAATCCAACGCCTGCCGATGCACCAGCATGCTCAGTCGCAGGCTCGCCACCCACCTGCGGAAGGCGGTCACCGGCAAAGTCCGCTTCGAGCCCCACTGTGGTGTAGGATCCGGCCGAATCGCCCACCGTCGCAGGCTGTTCACCATGGCGTGGAGATTCACACCGGGTAGCCGTCCGGGAAGCACCATCTTGCGAACGAATCCTGGCCGGCGCCCGATAACGGCTTTCGGCACCGCGCGCCGCAGCTCCCTCGAGACCCCAACGCCCCAGAGGACTGGCAGCCGAGCGCAGAGCCTCGCGCACGGCTTCGACGATAAATGCTCGAACAGTCTCAGCATCCGAAAACCGCAACTCCAGCTTGCCGGGGTGGACATTGACGTCGAACAAGGCGGGATCGGCTTCGAGAAACAGCGCCGCCAGCGGGTAACGGCCCTTGAGTAGGTAGGTCCGATAGCCGTCCATCAGCGCTCTGAACAGAAAGCGGTCCCTTACCCAGCGTCCGTTGACAAAGCAGTAGACGCGCCGGGGGGAACCGAAGGATTCTCCGGCCGCACTGATAAATCCCTTCAGATTCATCCCGGAAAATGTCGCATCGAGTGGCAGCAGCGACGACGCGGCATCGGCACCCAAGACTTGGCGGACACGCGCAGCGGAGTCTATTACCGGCGCAATATCGAGCACTCTCTTGTTGTTGCGCCGGAAGATGAAATGTTTACCGGGATGGGCCAGCGCCGCTCGCCGCACAGTGTCACTGACCAGCGCGGCCTCGTGGGCGGCGCTCTTTAGAAACTTGCGCCGGGCGGGTACCGCAGCAAACAGATCGTCGACTTCAACCCGGGTGCCTTTCGAATAAGCAGCGTCGCGATGTTCGACCACCTGGCCCGCACTCATCCGCAAGAGAGTCCCGGCATCTGCGCCCGCAACCGCGCTCAACACCCGCAGTTCACACACCGCGGCAATACTGGCCAGCGCTTCCCCTCTGAACCCGTAACTGCGCACCACGGCGAGATCATCGAGCGTACGAATCTTGCTCGTAGCATGCCTGGTCAGCGCCAGTTCAATTTCCTCACTGGCGATACCACAGCCGTCGTCGGAGACCACGATGCGCGTGGCCTCACGATCCTCGAGTTCCACGCTCACCCGCGACGCTCCGGCATCGAGTGAGTTCTCGACCAACTCCTTGACCACCGAAGCCGGGCGCTCGACTACCTCACCCGCCGCAATTCCGGCTATGACCTGCTCGTCGAGCAAGCCGATGGAAGCTTTCTCAGCGCAGGACAAGAGCCGACCTCTTCGCCGCCAAGCCCTGCTTCACCCGCTGCGCCGCATCCTCGAATCCCTCACGCCCCGCCAACGCATAGGTCAGGCGCTTGCCTTGCTCGACCCCCGGTTGATCGAGCGCGTTTACGCCGAGCAGCCCTCCCATTACCAAAGTTTGAAGCTCAAAAAGGAAGAAGAGCTGGCCCAAGGCATATTCGTCGACGCGCGGAACTTCGATCAGACTGCTGAGCCGGCCGGCGCCGGCCAGCGCCAGCTCGGTGGCAGTCTGCTCCATGTTGAGCAGTTGCCCGAGCGTATGCCCGCTAAGATAGCCGGAAGCCTCGGACAAACCCTGCAAGGGCGTAGCGGCTTCGGGTATGCCGAGGTCACTGCCGTGTTCAGCGACACGCAGAAAAGTCACGACTTTGTCCCGCGGCCCCTCAACGTAGAGTTGAACTTGGGAGTGCTGATCCGTAGCGCCCAAGGCACGCACCGGCGTCTGCCCGCTCTCGACGATGCTACCGTCGAGAGCATAGCGTTTACCTATGCTCTCGGCCCAGAGTTGCGCGTACCACTCGGCTAGGCGGTATAAACGATCACTGTAAGGCATCAAAACATGAATACCGGCACCTCGCTCGCTAAGAGCTAGGTACAGCAAGGCAGCGTGCAAAGCGGCGGGGTTATTCCACAGTTCCATTGCCCGGCAGCGCCGGTCCGCAAACCTGGCACCCTCCAGTAGCGCCTCGACGTCTATCCCTGCGGCGGCGAGCGGAAACAAACCCACCGCCGACAACACGGAGAAGCGCCCACCCACGCCCGGTGGTACTGCCAAAGAGTCAATCCCCACGTCCTCGGCCAGACGCCTCAACGGGCCGTTTTCGGGATCGGTGGTGATCCACAAGCGATCGCAACAACCCTTGTCGCCAAAGCGCTCGGTGAGGCGTGCGGCGACGACCAGAAACTGAGCCATGGTCTCTGCGGTCGAACCGGACTTCGAAATCACGTTGAACGCGCTGCGTTCCAGGTCTAGGCCTTCGAGAGTCTCGGAAAAAGTCGAAGGATCTATGTTGTCGAGAACCAACACTTCGATTCCCGAAGCGGACCGCTCGCGGCGCACGATGGCGTCGAGAACCGCCTTGGTCCCGAGTGCCGACCCGCCGATGCCCAGCACCACCAGGGTGTCGAAGCGCCCGGCAAGACCGGCCGCAGCCTCACGCGCCCGCGCACAGCCGGCATCATCGTAGGGCAGATCGTAAAAAGGCAAGCCGCCCCCCTGCCTGCCCAGTTCGAGTTCGCCGAGAATACCTGCGACCCGCGGGAATAGGCCCTCGACCTGGCCTTCGCTCAGGCCCCCGGAACCGGCCATATGTTCGAAGAGTCCGTTGACATCGAGAGCCACCGGTTCAAACGTCGACATGCCCGGCAGGTATCACCCGGTGGCGCGATTTACAATGTTCGCGGCGCGACGCGAAACAGCCGGCGGCTCCGGCAGCACGCTCAGTGAGACGGCTGCCTAGCCGGTGGCAGCGACGGCACGAGAATTTGTGCCGCCGGGGACTTCGTGTTAGCAAGGGCGGCTGTGCGACTCGCTTACAATGGCGAGGTCGCCGTATGGAGGATGTCCAAGTGGCCAGGGTTTGTGATATTTGCGGAAAACGTCGCGGGGTCGGAAACAACGTCTCGCACGCCAACAACAAGAGCCGCCGTACCTGGCAGCCCAACTTGCAGAAAGTCCATGCGCTGATCAACGGCGCACGCCGCACCATTACGGTGTGCACACGCTGCATTCGTTCCGGCAAGGTCGTCAAAGCGGCCTAAGCGGCCCTAAGCGGCACAGTAGACCTTGATCAGACCAACCTTGATCTGACGATATTCTCGAGCGGAAACTGGAGTCTGCGAAAACTGACCCCGGACGCGTCCTTCTTCGGGGCTGAGACAGACGGGGACCGGACCGCGGATCGCCATCTTGTCTTGTTCAGCGTCCACGACCGGGTAGTTCCGGGGGCCTAACCCGCATTATTCATGAAACCTCTGCTACGAGCCTCAATCGCCCGCAATCTCGGCCCGTGCTCGCTTTTCGGCCCTCGACGTACTGTTAGTACGCCTGCGGGCCTCATCGCTGCGCTTGGGCCGATCTCACG
>JAJRWY010000054.1 GCA_024276575.1 Candidatus Binatota bacterium | reverse complement strand
TATCAATCCGCGGGAAATATCCACGCTATGAGAAGAAAACCCAGGCTGATGATTATGGTTTCGATCATCTGACTCCGGACTCAGGGAGACTCGGCTTTCGCTCATATAGTAGGGCGGGGCCTGAAGGAGTTTAGCGAAGGCCGTGCCAGCGAACCTCGAGGTTTACGCGCATTTTTTCGGCCCGCTACTTGCTGTTTGCTAATCCCCACGCCGGTCAAGGTTTGTTAAAACTCTGCAACCCTGAGTTCGGGCCCGAGCACACGAAACAAGAACCACTCTCGCGCAAGAAGGGGGTAAAGGCCTAAATACGCTCTCAGTTTAGCGTACCACATTGATACACGCACACCCTAATTATCAATATGAGGCATTGTGGCTACGAGTCATCAGCACCATAACGTCCTGAATGCAAGAGCTTTTCGCATCGGGCACAGTAAAAAATCTTTGTTGGCATACATCTAGCTTCAGCCACATCAAGCTGGCTCACCGTTAGCGGTGAAACAGCAGCAGACTGGCGTTCCTCCCCCTGAACGCCATTACCCAGGTGGCTCGTGCCCCCCTTGCGGGCCACCTGGGATCCCCCTCTCCCGCTCTAACCTGTAACCGAACATTGGCCGCTGTAATATTGTCCCGCTGTAACATTACTTTCTTGCTTCCGCGATGGAGACTAGGATCCCGTCGGATTTCGTCCGCAAGGTCCTGTTTTTGTTGAACACACTTCTCGCGGCGAAAACGTTGCCACAGTGAGTTCAACAGGTTACGGCGTTCGAAGACGCTTGGTCCGACAGGCTCCGATGCCGTAGCCCCAGGCCTCTTCATCCTCAATTACATCCGCGTAGTTGCCCGCTAGGCCTTAGCCCTTCTAACTTCGCCGCATGAATGACACCGGGATTCAAAGCGGCGGCCCCCCACGAGCCCGGGCGCCGCGAGCCGCTTCCGTTTCTCTTTACGAGCGCTCTTCCGCACCCGCTGTTCGCCTTCTCGACCGTTACCTGCAACGCGCCCTCGAGGCAGGTGCCTCCGACATCCATTTCGAACCGGCGCCGCACGGCCTATCGGTCAGAATGCGCGTAGACGGTGTGCTCTGTAGCACCGACAAGCCCCCTAAGTCGCTGGCTGCGGCCTTGCTCGGGCGTATTCGCTTGCTCTCGCGTGTTGACCTTGCCGAACGCCGCCTGCCGCAAGACGGACGATTCACCTTGCAACACACGGCCGCAGGCTCCATCGACGTGCGTGCAGCGTTCATGCCCGTGCGCGGCGGTGAGAAGATAACCTTGCGGCTCCTGCAGCGATCCTCCCGGCTGCTCAGGATCGAACGGCTCGGCTTGAGCAACGGCGAAGAACGGTGCCTACGCCGAGTACTCAGCGGGCCCGACGGGCTGCTGGTAGTGGCCGGTCCGACCGGAAGCGGGAAAACTACTACTTTGTACGCTGCCCTGGCCGCGTTGAAAGGCCCGGAGAGGTCGATCATTACCGTCGAGGATCCGGTCGAAGTGGAGATCGAAGGCGTCGCCCAGGTTCCGGTAGACGAAGAAGCGGGACGAGGATTCGCCGTCGCGCTGCGTGCGCTGCTTAGACAAGACCCCGATGTCGTCATGGTCGGCGAAGTGCGCGACGCCGAGAGTGCCCACATAGCCTGTCGTGCGGCACTCACCGGGCACTTGGTTCTAACCAGCGTCCATGCCGGCCGCACGCGCGAAGCAGTCATGCGCTTTCCGGATATGGGCGTTCCCAGTTATCTGTTCAGATCCACCGCCCGGCTGGTACTGGCCCAGCGCCTACTGCGACGACTTTGCGATGAGTGCAAGCAAACTCGCAAGCTTTCTCCCGACGACCATCGTCTGTTTTCGGTCCACGGGCTCGAGCCCCCCACGCGGCTTGCTTGGCCCGGTGGTTGCGACAAATGCCACGGACGAGGCTACGGCGGTCGAACCGCCGTCTTCGAGCTTCTCGAAGATTTCGAGGACCTCGAGGCACAGGGCTGCGGCGAGATTCCACGACATAGCTTGGCTGCTGCAGGCCTGCGCAAAGCCGCCTCACTTGACACCACGCTGAGTGAGGTAATCGCACACTGTCCGCTGTCCGCAACGGTCTCGGCCACGCTGGAAGCGGGCCGCTGACGACGGAGCCAGGAAGAGCCAGGAATATGCGAGCCCACGCTACCGTCTCGAAAACGACGACCAAGGCCCACAGGCTGCGGCGAAAAGACGCCGTAATCGCCACCGACAGGCTCGGCTCGCTGTGCCGGGCAGGCATGAGCACCGGGGAAGCGTTGGCACTGGGAAAGCGCAGCCGTGACGGAGCCGGCAAGATCCTCGGCCTGTTGGACTCCAGAGTCAGGCGAGGCCGTTCCTTGTCTGCTGCAATGTCGAGCAGCGACGGGGTCTTCAGCGAAGCCGAAGTGGCGTTGATCAAAGCCGGTGAACTCTCGGGCAACATCGGCTGCGCCTTGGGCCTCCTGGCCGAATCGATGGAGGCACAATCCGCTGCCGCGCGGAAGATATTCTCCGCGCTCGCTTATCCGTGTTTCCTAGCGCTCTTCTCTTTGGCAGTCCTAGTCTTTCTGTCGGCCGCGGTACTACCGCCTTTCGCCTCTCTGTACGCTCGCGAAGGCCGGACACTTCCGGCATTGACGCGCGCGTTGCTCGACTTCGGCGACACGTTCCGCGCACACGCAGCCACCGGTCTCGCTCTATTGGCGGCTTCGGCGGGCACTTGCTCACTAGCCCTGCGCCGCAGTCAGAGCCTAGCCTTGATCTGCCACCGCCGGCTGCTGAAGCTCCCGGTGGCCGGGCCAATCGCGGTGGCCGCGGCGAAATCTAGAAGTTACGCTTTGATAAGCGCGCTGGTCGGAAGCGGCTGCGAGGTGGACAAGGCACTGAAGTTGGCAGCGGCGGCCGCCAGCAATCTCGATATTTCCTTACGGCTACGCAAGACGTCCCGGATACTGGCCCGCGGGAGTAGCCTGAGCCGGGCCTGGCGCCGTAGCGGACTGGACCTAGACGGCTCCGAATGCGGCTTCCTCGAGATCGCCGAGGCCCGTGGAGACTACCAGGGCGCCTTCACCAAGCTCGCCCGCATAAATGCAGTCAACCACCGCCAAGCGATCGAGCGTTTCAGCGCGGTGGCCGAACCCGCTGCGGTAATCTTCATGGCCGTTACAGTCTCAGCCGGAGCAATGGCCCTGTATCAGCCCATACTCGGCTCTGCCTCGATGGTCTCGCAGGCGTTTTGAGCATGCACAAAAAACCTTCCACCCGCCCGGCCGAAGCAGCCGGGCGCCCGAGCGAGGAGGAATGCGTACATTATGAGCGAACAACGTAAAATCAGAGGCTTCAGCTTGCTGGAACTGCTCGTGGTTATCGCCATCATCGGCATACTCGCAGCGGCCTCACTCCCGCGCTTCGCGGAGTTCAGATCAGCCGCCTACGATTCTCGCGCCCAACAGGACTTGCGGAACCTAGCCGCGGCCGAAGAGTTGTTCCGCGCCGGCCAGCCTAGCTACGCGGCGGCCATCGAAGATCTTTCCGCTTTCAACTCATCACAAGGGGTGGTCATCGAGATAGACCGCGCCGACGACCTGGGATTTTCGGCTTCTTCTCACCACCCCTCCGGATCGAGAATCTTCAACTGGGACTCGCAAGCGGCCACACCCCTATCGTCGACTCCCTTGGCCCGCACTATTCGTGAAACCTCGTCGCGAGAGTCGCAAGCGCCCGTGAGATCGGCCCAAGCGCAGCGATGAGGCCCGCAGGCGTACTAACAGTACGTCGAGGGCCGAAAAGTGGTGAGCCGCGAGCCGGCGAACGGCGAACGGGCCGAGATTGCGGGCGCTTGAGGCTCGTAGCAGAGGTTTCATGAAGAATGCGGGCTAGCCCGGCCTTGATACTTGCGGCTGCCAAGCTTACACGGGGGTGCACTTGCGCGGCGCTGCGCGCCAACGCACAATCATAATTCGGATTGCTACTAGAATCTCCCCGCGAGAAGTCCGAGCAACCGTCCCCGGCAGCACATGACAATAGCAATCAGCATACTCGGCGGCTTGATAGCCGGCAGTTTCCTCAACGTCTGCATAGTAAGGCTCCCGGAGGAAGAATCGATCATTCGTCCGGGATCTCACTGCCGAAGCTGCAACAAAGAGATACCCTGGTACCACAATATCCCGTTGCTCAGTTACGCGATCTTACGCGGCCGCTGTCATTGGTGCTCGGCGCCTATAAGCTTGCGCTACCCCTTGGTGGAACTGACTACAGCCGTCCTTTTCGCCTTGTTGGCCGAGCGCGGTTTTCCGCCACGTGAGTTGTGCATCTACCTCGCTTTCTGCTCGGCGCTGATCGTCATCACCTTCATCGACATCCGCTACCTCATAATTCCCGACGCGATCAGCATTCCTTCGATATTGGTGGCCCCCGGCCTCGCCTACGTGGCCGGCCACCTGAGCGTCACCGACTCGTTGATCGGCATCGCCGGCGGCGGAGGGTTGCTGTGGCTGTTCGCCTGGCTCTACGAAATCTCGAGAAAACAAGAAGGCATGGGCTTCGGGGACGTCAAACTGCTCGCGATGATCGGTGGAGTGGAAGGATGGCAGGGTGCTTTTTTTTCGATTTTCGCAGGAGCCCTGGCCGGTTCCCTGGTCGGCATCTCGTTGCTCGCCGCCCGCCGCGGCAAACGTGACACCGCCATCCCTTTCGGCCCTTTTCTGGCCTTCGGAGCGATCACCTATCTGTTGGCCGGCGACGAAATAATCGCTTGGTACTTCGGATTCCCACGTTAACCCGCATTATTCGTGAAACCTCGTCGCGAGAGTCGCAAGCGCCCGTGAGATCGGCCAGATAGGCACACGCGCAGTGATGAGGCCCGCAGGCGTACTAAGCCTACGTCGAGGGCCGAAAAGTGGTGAGCCGCGAGCCGGCGAGCGGTGAACGGGCCGAGATTGCGGGCGCTTGAGGCTCGTAGCAGAGGTTTCAGTAGAGTCGAGATGTGGCGCGGTGGCACAAGGGAGGACCTATCTGTTGCCGACCCTTTCGGTTGTCGGTGTCTCACTAGTCGTTC
>JAJRWY010000053.1 GCA_024276575.1 Candidatus Binatota bacterium | reverse complement strand
CAGCAGGGCCGGAAGTATGTGAACCGCACTATCGGCAGTCACGACGGGGAAAGCGAAGGCGGCCCACACGCCCAAGAACATCAGCAAGGCAGCAAGCTGCGCCGCCAGCCCATCACCGCGAGACTTGCGGCCGGCGCCAAGCGCGACCACCCAGACCGAAGCGGCCATCGCGAAAGCACCGGCATTGGGCTTGATGGCGAAGGCGGCAGCCGACGCTAGGCCGGCTCCGCACAGCGCTGGCATTCCTCCGCGGCGAAGCCAGACCGCCATCGACAGCGCCGCCAACAGCCAAGCCGTAGTCGCCGGCCAAGCCGGGTACGGAACATTGAAGGCGGCAAAGCTGCCACGGAAGACCGGGATGAACACTACCCACCCCAGCGCGGGCAACAACGCTGTCGCCGCTCCGCTGAAGCGCCGGGCGAGTAGGTAGATCAAGGTTGCGTTCAAAGAGTTCAGTAGTGCAAAGCACACACGCAGGGCGCTACTCGATCCGCCGGCTGTGTCGAGCAAAGCCGCACCCGCATAAAAGAACCCCGGCGTGTAACCAGTATGGAAATCCGCGTAAGGAGCCTCGCCGCCGATCACGCGGGCGAGTTGGAACAGTAGCGTGCCTTCGTCTTCGACCTGGAAGCCGTAGCGGCGAAACAACAGGAAATAAATGAGGCAGCCGAAAAAGACCGCCCAAGGTCCGAGCTTGCGCAAGGTCAAACCGTAAACGGGGAGGCCAGCAAATCAAGCTCGCCGCTGCCGGGACAAATCGCTTCCTCGATCAGCTTCTCGGTGTCGTCGGCGACACGCTCCCAACTGAAACGTGCGGCCCAGGCCAGCGCGTTGGCCGAAAGACGTTCGCGGAACTCGGCGTCGGCCAGCACCTTGACGGCCGCAGCGGCCAGTTGTGCCTGGTAGCCGTAGTCGAAAAGAACTCCGGTCTCGCCGTCTACCACCGAGTCGCGCAGGCCGGGAACTTTGCTGGCAATGGTCGGGGTCCCGCAGGCATTGCCTTCGAGAACCGTGATTCCCCAGCCTTCTTTTTCCGATGTTTGCACCAAGGCAGCCGCCCGTTCAAGCAAGGCGGCCTTATCGGTCTCGGGGACGAAACCCGCAAACTTCACCGTATCGTCGAGCCCCAGGTCGTGCACCAGAGCTTCCAGAGACGGCCGTGCGGTCCCCGATCCCGCCACGATTAGGCGCGCTTCGGGTACATGGCGGCGGACTTCGACCATCGCCTCTATCATCAAGTCAGCCCGTTTGTAGGGTTCCAGACGTCCCAGCCAGACCAGTAAAGGCTCGACTTCGGCCGATTCCGAGCGTTTATAGACCGAGTGGTCGAGCCCATTGGGAACTATCCAGATGCGCTCGGGCTTCATGCCGCGGGCGACCAAGTCTTGCTTGGTGCTGGGGGAAACCGCCAGCGTCACACTTTCACGATAGGCCGGCGGTATCAGTTTTTCCGCCAGCCAAGTGGCGGCAGCGATCGGCGGCGAGACCTGGCGGAAAGCTGTAGCACCGAAAAGATGATGCACTATCGCCAAACAGGGAAGCTCGAGCAGCCACGGACTCAGGAAGGGAAGTTTGCACAGTACGTCCACGGCGATGTCGTGGTCGCGGGCACAGCGGCGTGCCGCTGCCGAAATTATCGCATAGTAACTGTAGCGATTGCCCAGGCGCCGCACTTTGATGCCATCGAGGGTCTCTTCGGCTGCGGCGCCGGAGAAACCGGCCGCCAGAAGGCTTACCTGGTGGCCGCGCGCCGCCAAACGCTTGAATACTTCGAAAGTGTGAACTTCGGCGCCACCGGCCAGCGGGTTGGCTAGGTCGCGCTCGTTCAAGATAAGGATTCGCCGTTTCATGTTTCGCGATTTTGCGCCGGGTACTGCAACCGCAACGTTGCGCCCTTCCGAGCTACACACTGCCGCGTACCGGAAAGCCAACGTAGAGTATTTCAAAAGAACGGCCGGTCCGCGAGCGCGCGAGCGGTACCGGTCACATGTTTGCCACTGGCGTCAGGGCAGCGCCGGGCGCGGCTTATTCCCCAAACGCCCGCGTAGAGCCTGGAAGCGTAGCCACCAGACCATCAGCAAAGCCTCCACGGCTATCGACAGGTCCATCTTCGAAGTGCCCTCCTTGCGGTCGGCGAAGATGATCGGAGTTTCTTTCAGGCGAAAGCCGAGCAGCCATGCGCGATAGGTCATCTCGATCTGAAAGCCGTAGCCGTTCAAGCGCACTTGGTCGAGGCCCAGGGCTTCGAGCACCTCGCGCTTCCAGCACTTGAAACCACCGGTGGCGTCTTCCACCGGTAGCCCACCGAGTACGGTCTTGGCGTAAAGGTTGCCGAAATAACTCAGCATCAAGCGGCCCATCGGCCAGTTGACCACCGTTATCCCGTCCACATAGCGCGAGCCGAGAATCACGTCGTATTCTTCGCAAAGCTCATAGAAGCGCGGGATCGCATCGACCGGATGGGAGAAATCGGCGTCCATTTGTACGATCAAATCCGCACCGAGCCGCAAAGCCTCGCGGAAACCGTCACGGTAGGCGGGGCCGATGCCGGCCTTGGTCGCGCGGTGCAGCACGTGAACGCGCGCATCCTTCTTCGCCAACGCGTCGGCGATCTCTCCGGTGCCGTCGGGCGAGTTATCGTCGGCAACCAGCACCTCGTTCTCCGCATCCACGGCCAGCACCGCGGCGACGATCTTCTCGAGATTCTCTTTTTCGTTGTAGGTGGGAATGACGACGATCTTTTTCATACAACCTTGTTTCAGCTCCGCAGCGTCTACTATCGCGTTCACCCTCCCGCACGCAACTCACCACAGCCATGGGGTCGGACCAGATCTGACGCCACAAAGCATCGTGTTTATTGAAGGAATTCCGATCCCACCTCTCACGGCAGCCCTTAGAACCCACTTTTCACACCTGAAACGCGTCATTTTGTGGCAGTTCCCCAAAGGGTTGGCATGCACCCCTACAGCCTCCTCATCCCACGGATAAACGGATCGTGCCGGCGATTGCCGAGTGGAGCCAAACGACCAAGCGGGGTCTGACCCCGTATAGCTTAACGGGACCTGACCCCGTTGATGCCGTTGATGCGTGCGTCTTGATGCGCTGCGCTGACCCCGTTGAGGCGTTGATACTGGGGCATGTTTGCGGCTGGCTTTAGCGTAGGCCTAGTTCGGTGAATGGGATGGGGCGCCTTAGCAGGGCGTCGCGCCAGCCGCGAACTTTCATGACTACGCCGCCGGCCTCGCCGGTCGCTAGGCGGCGCAAGAACTGAAACGGTAGAGTCAGCACGATAGCTGCCGCCATGAACAGCTTGTGCCGTAGCTTGCCGTGTTTGCGCGCATACAAAACGCTGTTGCGCGCGCTGAGGTACTTGCGGAAACCGCCGTAATGGCCCGAGCCCCCGGAAGCAGCGTTGCCGCGATGATAAATCCTGGACGCTCCCGTGTAACGCGAGGTCCATCCCGCTACACGTGCCCGGGCCGCCCACTCGACATCTTCGTGGTAGGCGAAGAAATCCTCGTCAAACAATCCGGCTTCGCGCAAAGCTTCGGCGCGAAACAGGATCGAGCACCCGGGCAGCCACTCGACTTCGCGGTCATCATCGAACTTTCCGTCATCCAGGCATCCGGCGCCCACCAACTCGATCAAACTTTGGCGCCAGGTAACGCGGCCCCAGGCCACCCAGATACGGCCGGGATCATCGCTGCACAAAACCTTGCCGCCCACCGCTCCAGCCTCCTCGTGCACGTTCGCCTCGCGAACCAAGGCCGCCAGCGCCCCCGGATCCACTTCCGTGTCGTTGTTGAGCACCCAGACGAAATCGGCGCCCGCAGCCAACGCGCGGCGAATACCTACGTTATTGCCGGCCGCATAACCCATGTTGTTGCTGTTCTCGATGACTTCGACTCCAGGCCGGCGCTGCGCGATCTCGGCGGCGGGCGACTGCCGCGACCCGTTGTCGACAACGATGACGGACAACGAAGGGTAGCTACAGGCACTCAAGCTCGCCAGGCAAGCGAGCGTATCCGACAAGCCGTTCCAGTTGAGCACCACCGCCGTCACCGCCGGCTCAGCGACGCACTCGCCACGTTCCCCGGCCGTCGCGCTTGCAACGCTCGCGCCTTGTCCCCCCGTGGCCACGCTTGCGACGCTTACGCCTCGTTCTCCTGTCGTCGGCTCAGCATCGCTCGCGCCCCGGTCCCCTAGCGCCGCGCCTGCGACACCCACGCCTTGTCCGGCCGCCGCGTGGTCTTTGGAAGACGTCGTCACGCTTTCCTCGCAGCCGCCGCGGGCGGCGTCTACGCTTCGACGACACTGCTATAAACTTCGCGAGTCTCGTGCGCAGCACGCTCCCATGAGAAAGATGCGGCGCGGGCCAAGCCGCGCTTGCGCAAATCGGCGGCCAGATCCCCGTCGCAAACCACCGCACGGATGGCCGCGGCCAACGCAGTCGCACTGCCGCCGTCGATCAAGAGTCCCGCGTCGCCGACGACCTCCGGCAGCGAACTGTTACGCAGCCCTATGACCGGACAGCCGGCCGCCATCGCTTCGACAAAGGTAAGTCCGAAACCTTCGTAGGACGACGGAGACACCATGCAAGCCAGGGATCCGAGAAACAGCGGCAGTTCGGCATCGACGATAGTGCCGAGATAGATTATGCGAGGATCGGAACGCAGACAGGACGTGTCGTAACCGGGCCGCTTGCGTCCGGCGACAAGCAGCGTCCAGTTGGAATCGCCCGCCGCCTGCACGAACGCTTTGGTCAACAGTTCGAGATTCTTGCGCGGTTGAAGCGTGCCGAGGTAGCCCACACAGATTCCGCCCAGACCGCGTTGCTTGCGCCAAGCCTCGATCTGCCCGGCCGCCGCCGGCGCCAGCTCCGGCGATGCAGCTTCCGCGATGACCCGTATCGGTGTCTTGCAGCGGCGAAAGAACGTTAGGACGTCGGATTCGGTGCTATTCGACGGAACGATCACGGCCGCGGCCCTGCGCAGAGCGCGCGGAGTTTCCCATGACAGGTGCAAGCGCTGAAAGCGGCTGAAAGTCTCCGGCATCACATAGGAGGCCAAGTCATGGACGGTTACCACTGCCGGCATCGGCAGCCCGCCGGGCAACACCCCCTTGGTCGCGTGATAGAGTTGGTAGTCCCCCGCTTCGAGCAAACGCGGAATCTTTATGTGATCCCATAGTGGTTGCCCCCACACCGACGACAGCGGCACATGCAAGGTGGGGCAGAAGTCGGCGAAAGCCTCCGGTTTATCGCTCAGCACCGTAAACTCATCCCCCGGATAGGCGCAGCACAGAGCACGCACCAAGTTGACGGCATAACTGGCGGGACCGCCGATAGTGCCCGCTACGGCTCCGATGGCTACCTTCAATTAAATAAACTCTCCACCAAAGCGCAGCGCCTGCTTACGGCTTTCGCCTCTACTATTATCCATAGAATATCCACAGAAGTCGCTACGAGCGGCGCTTCCAACTCGACTCCCTGCCGAGATCTATCGCAGCAATCGCAGTTTCCCATTCAACTCTCCGCCAGGCTCCCGAAGCGGGTATGCAGCCGCTCGGGCGGCGCACCGTCCTCGCCGTGCAAACCCGCCGCCGCGCCCTCCAGCATCGCCCCGACGATGTCGAAACGGCGTCTGAGCGCGTAACCGCAAAGGCTGGCCACCAGCATCACCGCGTAACCCGGAGCAAAAGCTGCCATCCCCAGTGTACCCAGATGATGTGAAGCAAGCTTCCACAAGTTGCGGGCCTTCAAATATGCGGCGACCGGAGTCATTCCAGCGGCAAACCCGCGATGGCCGCGATGTGCGATCTCGGCCATGGGCTCGACCCGGGGGCGGCGTCCGTGACGGCGTGCGCGCAAGCAATAGTCGATCTCGTCGTAGTAAGCGAAGTAGCGTTCGTCGAAACCGCCCAGCGCTTCGTAGACCTCACGGCTCAGCAAGAAAGCCGCACCGATCACAGCCCCCACCGCGTAGTCGCGCTGTCGCGGGCGGCGGTAGCGGATCAGTGAGCGCGGCAGCCAAGCGGCAACCGCGATACAGCGTTCGCCGAGCGAAGCCGGTGGCATGCCCGGCCAATCACGCGCGATACGCGGACCGATGGGCCCGGCATGCGGACGCCGGCGGGCGCACGCAACCAGCAAGCCGGGTGCTTGCGGAGTCACGATGGTGTCGTTGTTCAGCACCAACACATAATCGCAGCCCTGCCCGAACAGCCGCTCGAGCCCCTCGTTATTGGCTCCGGCATAGCCGCGGTTGGCCGGCAGTGGCAGGAAAGAAGCCCCGCCGTGCGAGCTGACGGCATCCGCCACGCGTGACGCATCCGGCGCCTGCGACCCCGAATCGACTACCAATATTTCGGTATTGGGATAGTCGGCCTTCGCCAGCGAGCGCAGGCAACGTATGGTGGCCTCAGAGTCGTTGTAGTTGACCACGCAGACTCCTAGCAACGGAGCCGGACGGCCTTGCGCACCGGAATCAGCCCAAGCCCCCAGAGCCGGAGCATCCTCGTCGCCGGCACGGACAAATCTCGAAGCCGGCCACGGAGACAAAGCGAAAGCCCACTGCTGGCCTTGGGCTTGATCGGAAAATCGCTCGGCCATCAAGCGTCGCGCGGCTTCGCCGAGTTCACGTCGAAGTTCCGCGTCGCCGGCAAGGCGCTCGAGCGCGGCCGCCAAGGACGCCCCATCCGGCGCACACAACACGACATCCTTGCCGTCGGCAAAGACCTCGCGAATAGCCGGATAGCCGGCACTGACCACCGCCTTGCCGAGTGCGGCCGCCTCATAGACCTTGTTGGGGATCACCATGCGCGCCTTCAACGAGTCGCCGAAGATGCCCAACACGATGTCGGCGCGACGGACACGGGCGGCGAGATCCTCGTAGGCCACCCAATCGATAAACTCGACCCGTGCGCGGGTCGCACGCAACAGCCGCTCGATTCGCGGCCGGTCCTCGCCGCTGCCGATGAAGACAAAGCGCAGGTCTTTGTGCGAGGCCAAACGCCCGACCGCATCTACCACCACCTCGAGCCCATGAAGCGGCAAGTACTGGCCGAAGTACAAGATTTCTACGCCATCGCCGTCCGCGGACTCCCGCCCCATCCCGACCCGGGCCGCCGCAACGTCCGCACCGTCGTCAACCGCGCTGCCCGCACCACCATCCGCATGCCCCACTCTGCCCGCGCTGCCCGCGCCACCGCCGGACCCCGCTCTGCCGCTAGAGCCCGCGCCACCGTCATCCGCCGCCTGCGCGGCAAAGCCCCGCGCGTGGCTCGCCGCGGCCTCGCTCCCGCTGTCACAAGAAAAGGCGCGATTGTCCACGCCGAGATGGCAAACCAACAGAGTCGACGGTGAAACACCAAGCTTGTCGACTAAATAGCGCCGGTGCTCCTCGGTGTCGGTGATGACCACGTCGGCAGCGCGGCAACTGAGCCGGTCGAGTACGGCCAGGGCTCTGGCAGGAAAGGAGCCGGCGCGGTAAATCTGCCGGTCCTCGACGAGAGTCTCGCTGATCGAAACCAATGGCGCGAAAACGATGCGCGGCCCATGGCGCCAGGTCATCAGCCGCAACAACAACACGTCGAGTTGCCCGTTGAACCCGACTACCGCTACCGGCGCACCGCCGCTACGGTGCCAACGCCAGGCAAGACGCAGCGCGGCATCGACCCAGGACAAGGCGTGGCGAAGCAGCGATAAAGGTCCGAAGTAGCCGGCACCTTTATCACGGGTCTTCTCCCATAAGGGGACATGGCACTCGACCAGCTCGTAACCGGCGGCCCTGACTGCAGCGGCATAGATACGGTTCGCGCTATGGCCGCGGTTGTAGGTGCCAAAAAAACAGGCGCGGGGGGACGGCCGCGGAAGCGTCACTACTCGTATTCTCTCAGCTCCAAACGGCGGATTCTCAGCATCGCATCTTCTAGAATACGCCGGCTCGAGCCGATCAAATCGGCCACCAGTCCGATCAACACGGTCTGAAAACCCGCCAGCAACAACACCGCCGCCAAGATCAAAGATTGAATATGCCCACCACCATTGCCGGAAACGTAGAAATACAGGAATCGCAGGCCGAGAGCGCCGCCGCCGGCCAGCAGCACCGCACCGATCAGCGAAAACACTCGCAACGGCTCATAGAGCGCGTAGATGCGTATCATGGTGCTGGAACTGCGTAGCACATAGCTACCGAGCCCGCGGAAAAGCCGTGAGGGGCGCCGCGCCGGATTCACTTCGATATCTACGTGGGTTACCAGCAATTGCTTCTTGCCCGCCTGGATCACGGTTTCCAGGGTGTAGGTGAACTCGGATACCACGTTCATACGCAACGCCGCCTCTTTGGAAAAGGCGCGAAAGCCGCTGGCCGCGTACGGAATGCTGGTGCCCGAAAGGCGCCGCACAGTCCACGAGCCAAGCCATTGCAGAAGCCGCTTCGTAAGGGAAAAATGCCCTAGTTTTGAAGGGTTACGGTTGCCGATCACGATATCGGCTTCGCGATGCAGGATCGGCTCGATCAATGCCGCAATCGACTCGCCCTTGTACTGATTATCGGCATCCGTGTTGACGATGATGTCGGCGCCCCGCTTGATCGCGTAGTCGAGACCCGCCGAAAACGCCCGTGCCAAACCCTGGTTTACCGGCACCCTCAAGATGTGATCGACGCCGGCCTCGCGAGCCACGCGTGAGGTGCCGTCGTCGCTACCGTCATCGATCACCAGGACTTCGATCTGATCGATTCCCTCGACCGCGGTCGGTAGATCGGCCAGGGTGGCCGGCAGGCACTCTTCCTCATTGTAACAAGGTATCTGTATTATCAGCTTCATAGCTTCAAATAGTTAACTTATCACGAGATCCACCGGGCACGAACCCGCCCGCCCACCGCCGCGGCGCCGGCCCGTGCCAAACACCGCGCCGGGCACCGATCCGGACGCTTAAACCGGACCGTCGCCAGGACATCGCTAGGACATCGCCAAGACAACCGGGCCGCCGCGCATCGCTAGGACATCGCCAAGACAACGGGGCCGCCGCGCGAAGACGCAAAGAGTATCAGGAAGCCCAAACAACCCCCCGGCGGAGTCCAATATGGAAGCCCGCGATACGAAACGGGAAAAAAAGTTCGTTCATGAGTCGCTCAATGCTTGTTTCATCTTGACAACCCACCCAGTCGACTCTTATAACACTACGCGAACCGCTAGGAGTTTTTGGCCTTCGCAGGCTAGAGCCTCAAGCGATACCCGGAGCAAAGCGGCCGAAGCGCAGCGAGACCAAGGATGTGTCACTGCCTCGTTTTGCCAGGAGAATTGACAAAACAGTCACAAGAGGGAGGAGGTCCAGACAATATGAAAAAGTTTACTCTTCTGCTGGCAGTCGTTGCGCTCGTGAGTTTTACCGCGGGTTCGGCTGTAGCGCAGTGCGATTTTAACGCCGTCAAGTCGGCCAAAAAGATGAAATTCGACATGGTTCGTGCGTTTGCCGAGTGCACTTCGACTCAGCATCCGGCCACCAACACCACCAGCGCGTCGGGCCTGCCGGTCTGCTCGCCGGTCAAGGTAAAGGATGCCGGCGGACAAACTCCGTACATCTTCGACACCAAGAAGGGCGGCTGCAAAGGCGACGTCAAGGTGAAAGTAGAGAAGGACTGCTCGAAGCTCACAGATGACAACGATGTTCCTCTGGGCTTGGCCGCGTCCCCGTGCTCGGTGCTTTCAGTCAAGTTGAAATGCAAGGGCATCACCACTGCCGACGGCACCCCGGTGGGTTCCGAGGCCGGCAGCTGGAAGCTGCGCACCCTGACGCGTTCGGCTCTGGCCGATTCGTCTGCGGGCGATACTCAGATCTTCGACTTCCCGCTGACCTTCGACGTCGGAACGGCTTCCGACGGCAAGTTGAAACTCGACACCAACAGCGCGATTGCGCTGGTCGGGTCGCTTGGTCCTTCAGGCGCGGCACTTTCGACCTGCGCGGCCTTCGAGACCATCAAGATCGAAGTAGCCGACGGAAACGGTCGTCCTTTCGCAAGAATGGGCACCGGCGTTCGTGACAAGTCCTGGGGCGCGTGGCCTTTCTAAGGCTTTACGCAATTTAACCAGCGTATAACGAGAGGCGGCATCTGCGGATGCCGCCTCTTTTTTTTGTGGCGTCGGCTTGCCGCGTAGACTCGAGTCTTATGGTGCCCGCTTTGCGGCACATACCTACGGTGCCGGCTTGCACTGCAGGCTGACAGTGCGGGCTGACGACAGCGTGGCTTACGGTAGCAGGCGGGACGGTCCAGCCTGACAGCGCAGGCGCTGACGGTGCAAGCCGGCCGGATGATACTGCAAGCTTGTAGCCTGAGCTTGCAGCGTGTGTTTATGCCCTGCGCCTCCGGCAATAGCGCTGAAGCTCGGACACACTTATAGTTAGCGGGGCTGAGGCCCCAACTTTCCAGATGGCCGTAACGGAACTCTCGGCACTGATACGTGGCACGGTTGCTGCTTATTTGTGCCTGTATGCGCCCGCCCAGGCGTGGCTCGAACAAGGAAAGTTTGCCCTGCAACGGCCACTGGCGGTTATTGCGGCAAGCCTTGCCTGGACCAGCTTTGCGGGCTTGACGCTAGCGGCGGCGGGTTGTTTCTCGATCAACGCGCTGCTCATTGCCAACGCTGCAGCAACGGCAGTGGGGCTGATATATTCCCGGTTGTTCGAACGCCACCGCCGAGGTTGCGATAACGCTAGCAGCGCAACGGCAGGCCCGGCCTCTTCGCGGCGGCTACCGGCTCTGAGAAGACCGCTAGGCGCAGGCGTGCTGCTCGTAGTGCTCGCGTTGAGCGTGTACTGGCCGCCTTACGACACGTTGATCGGCGCCGGGGACTCTTCGGCCTACCTAGCCACCGGCCTGCACCTAGCAAACAGCGGATCTATGCAGGTGCCTGACGATCTCGGCCCGCAAGTCCCTCCTCTACTCGCGCGCTTGCTGTTTAGATCCGCTGATCCCAGCCACGTGTGGCCGCCTTACGCGCGCTCGCCGGGAGCGCTGGCGGTAAGCGAACGTGGGGCTGCAGAAGCCCACCCTATGTTCTTCCCGCTACCTGCCGTTTGGGCGGCGATCGGCAGTTCTTTGGGCGGTGCGGAATATGCACCCGCGTATGCCCCATTGTTCTCCGCCCTCGCCTTGTGGCCCTTGTGGATTTTTATGCGGCGGCGCATGTCGGCGCTGCCGGCTGTCGTAGCGATATCGACGCTGGCGTTGAATGCTGCTTATTTCTGGTCCGCCCGTTTAGCACTCTCGGAACCGCTGGCGACTTTCTTCTTGTGGGCGGGGCTAGCTGCACTTGACGCGTGGGCCACTGAGAAACGCAACGGTGACGCGAGCCTCGCCGCTGTCCTGCTGGGGATGACGATAGTGGCGCGCAGTGAATTCGTGGTTCTCGTTGGCGGCGCATTGTTACTGCGTAGCCTAGCCGGGGATGGACGCGGACCCAGGCGGCTACCGCTAAGCTTTTACGCCTGCCTAGCCCTGGCCTTGGCAACCTGCGCCGCTTTGCAAACCGCCTTGCCGGGCACCTACACGGCGCCGTTGACCCACGCACTGGGCTCGGCAGTCTGGGGAATGCAGCGTATACACGCGAACACTCCATTGCTGTTGCCGACCGTGGGACTGCTGTCACTGCTAGCGGCGCTGCTCGCCGCCCGCCGCTTCGGCGTCAAAGCCGTAATCGCGTGCGCGATATTGACCGGGGGCCTGGGCGGCTACTTCTGGACTTCGCATTTCCTGTGGCCGCGCTCCTTGATGTGGGTGGGTATGTACCTGGGCTGGCCGGCGATTATCGCTGCCGTCGCCGGGTTCGCCTTGCTTGCGATCGACCGCGGGCCGGGCAATCGAGAGGACGCGTTTTTTGCCGGCATCTTTGCGCTCGCCGCGGTCATGCTCCTGTACAATCCTCACGTCTACCCGTTCCTGCCGTGGGCGGCGCGGCGTTTCGTACCTCTGCTGCTACCGGGGCTAGCGGTGTTCGCGGGGGTAACGCTGCAATGGCTGTGGTCACGCTCGCGCCCCGCCTCGCTAGCGGCGGCTATCTTGGTAATGGTTTTTGCGCTGCTGCCGACACAGGCGATCTGGGGGAAGCGGTTTTTCGAAGGAAGTTCGGCGCAACTCACTGAGATCGCTGAGGCCTTGCCCCCGGACGGCACCCTGCTGATATCAGCCGAACTCGGCCCCTACATGCTCGGTCCGGCTTTGTGGCTCGTTCACGGCCGCAACAACCTCAGCGTGCACCCGGACTGGATGCCTCCCGGGCGCCGGGAGATTCAGGCTTTGACACGCATTTTTTCACCGCAAGGACCCGTATACCTGATGACCCCCGCAGCCGCGGAAAAACCACCGATCGCCGGCATCAAGCGAACACTAGCGGACAGCTTCGACATCTCACAGCGGCTACTAGAGCAAACCCACTACCGCTTGCCGCGCTATAGCGAGACTCAACATACCTCCATCGCCCTACACCGCCTCGACCTACTATCGGGACCCAGGCTGCTCCCGAAGCACTGACCACCACACGCGGAGTACCATAGGAATCGCTGAACACGGATTACGCTACGGACCGTTCACGCTATCTGCCCCATACAACTCGGATTTGCCGCACGCGGAAAGCTGTACGCGAATAGCCGCAGCGGGAACGGGCGCCTCCGGACGGCACTTCGATACTACGATTCTAGTCCAGATAACCCAGGTGCTTTAACTGCTTTTCGATATCGGCATCGAGCACCGGCGTGGCAGGGGGCAAGGCGCCCGGTGCAGCGGGGTCCAATCCGAGTTCGGACGGCAAGGAGCGCAGTAAGCGCAACTTCTGCAGTGCCGCCGGAGTAGCGGCCCGCAGCGGTAGCGGTCCCAGATTGTGCTGCTCGGCAGGATCCTTGTTCAAATCGTAAAGCGCCGCGCGCCCGAGCGCCGGATTGAACACTGCCTTGAAGCCATGAGCACGAACAGCGTAAGAACGGTCGCCATCGACTTTCAAATAGCCGGCCAAGGCCGGATGCTCCTCGACTTGGACACCCCTACGCGTCAGTACCGCCAGCAAACTGCGGCCATCAAGCCGCTCCGGCAGCAAACCGCTCGAGGCCGCCCCACTGATATCGAACACGGTCGCGCCGAAGTCCTCGAGCAGCACTTGGCTGTCCACCACTACGGCGCGCGGAGCCTCACGATATGACAGCGGAGGAACCGCTATCATCACCACGCGCAACAACTCGTCGAACAGGCTGTGGCCGTGAAGAAAATGGCCGTGTTCCCAGAACTCCTCCCCGTGATCCGAGGCCAGCAATAACCAGGAGTCCTCGAGCACCCCGCTCGCTAGCAAGCTATCGTACAGCTTCCCGATGACGTGGTCCGTAAAAGCGGCTTCGGCGCCATAACGGCGCCGGACCTCCGCACGCTCATCCCCGCTAGAAGCGCCGTAACCCAAGTGTGCCAACGAATCGCACTGCTCGCAGTCCCTGCGCGGCTCGCCAAAACCGGACGGCGACTGATAGGGCCAGTGCGGATCCATCAGATGCAGCATCACGAAGAAAGGCCGGGTGCGGTGCCGGTTTATCCACGCCAGCGCCAATGCTGCACCGTCGGCGGCGTTGCCGTGGTAGCGGCGAAAACGCAGATGGCCGCGGGCGAAACCATAGTATGGGCGCAGATAAGGGTTGTTCACGAAGGAAGCGACCTGATAGCCCGACGCTCGCAGCACGGGTCCGAAAAACGCGAACTTCGGATCACCGCGTCCGGCCATATCGCCGCGGCTGCGCCCGCTACCGTGGCGATGCGGGTTGATCGCGCTGAGCAAGCTCATCGAACTCGGCAGCGTCCACGGAGACGGCGCCACCGCATTGCTGAAGCGAGTGCCGTGAGCGGCGATGCGAGCAAGCTCCGGCATCAACGGCCGGCCACTACCGTCTTCAGCCCCTAGCATGTCGGCGCGAAGCGTATCTATGACTACCAACACCACCGACTTCGCAGTCCGCGGCCTCGTGGAGCCCGCACCGCTGCCTCCAGTGGCTCCAGTGCCTCCAGTGCCGGTGGTACCGGTGGTACCGGTGATGCCTGTGGTGCCGGTGGTACCGGTGGTGCCTGTGGTACCGGTGGTGCCTGTGGCGCTGGTGGTGCCCGTGGCGCCGGTGGTACCTGTGGTGCCGGTAGTGCCTACAGTACTCGTAGTACCGGGAGCTACAGTGCCTACACTAGCTACGTCTACACGAGCTACAGTGTCAGGATAGACGCCCATGCCGGTCAACAAGGTGGCTGCGAACAAAACCGCTGCACGGCGGAACCACAGCGGCCCGAAGCGGTAAAGCGCGACGGCCAAAGCCGCTCCGACAAGCAAGGCCGCAGCCAGCAACGACAGCGCCGCTTGCAAGCGCCGGCCTGTCTCAACGGCATCGAAAGCCATGTACAGTTGCGGCCCGACGATCAGAAACAGCGCCAAGCTAGAATCGAAGGCATGACGGAGCGACTGCGATTTTCCCCTGCGCTTGGTGATCCGTTCCAATACTCCTAGTGCACAGCCGGCGGCAGTGAAAGCCGTAGCCAACAGCAACGGGAGGGTGGACGAATGATCGCCCAGAAAGCGCGCCAGCGAAGCGTGTGGCTCTATCCAATCCGGAGCGAACAAGAAGCCGAGTAACCCGTAGCCGGCAAGAGTAGCAACGGCGGAAATAGCAGCACTCGAACCATGCCCCTTGACAGCGCCAAGGGCGGCGCTCGACCCGGCGTCCTCGGCGGCGCTCGCGACCGAGTTCGAGCCGCCACCCGCTTCATTACGCATAACTGCTCTCGAGCCGCAGCCCTCCGCGACGCGTAAGGCTGCACTGCGGAGCAGGGCAATGAGCAGGAAAGGCAGTGCCGCGCGTAGCGCATCCGCACAGACCACGGGGAAAAACCACGCGCCCGCATAACCCGCAATAGCGGCGCGCAACAATTCGGCAGCAAAGACTACGACTGCCAGGGTCACGGCAATTCCAACAGGCGTGCGGTAGCCGGCTGCAGCGGTCGCGGCTACGGCGGCGGCTCCGGCGGCAGTGAATCCAGCGCAACGTACGAGGAAGCAATAGCGACGGTCGCGGGCGCCGGTGAAGCGACAGCAGCATACTCCGGCAATCGGCAACTACGACCGAGATCTTGCACGAGTCCCGGCGGGGCGCCCCCGGCCAATGCAAGTGCGAGTGCGTTGCGAGTGCGTTGCGGACGCCGTTTGCTGCAAAGCAACGCAGCGCGTCCGATCAAAGCGGAGCTATACGAAGGATCGATCGACAGCGCTCGCCGCTCCTGTTTCATCGCACGCTCCAACTTCCCCTCGCCCGCGAGCACCACAGCCCAATTGTGTCTGGCGCGCGCGGAACCCGGAGCCGCAGCCACGGCGCTCGACCACAGGCTGTGCTCATCGCGCCAGACTTCCATGCGAAGCGACGACTGCAGGCTCCAGGCCGCAACGACGAGAAAGAACGCGGCCAGTGCGACTTTCTGCCACCGTAGCGATAACGCCGGCGTAGTGGCCGTTCGAGCAACAGCGGGGACCGCTGCCAAAGCTGCTTTGCTCCGGCCGGCACCGCTCAGTAGCAAAGCAGCTGCGGCTCCAAGCGAAATCAATAGAGGATAAGCATGGCGGTCGGCGCCAGGCTCATGCAAACCCGCGTAAGCCGACAAGACGGCGAAATTGAGCAGCACCCAACAAACCACGAACAAGGCTGACCGCCGGGACTCGATCTCGACGGAGACGATCGAGTCCGCCCGGCACCGCACTCGAGCCGGCTGCCGCTCCTGCACCGCCGGTAGCGGACCATCTCCATGCCGGGCACCGCCGTTCGCGATAGTACCCATCGCCGCTCCCAACGGCAGCGCTTGCTCACAAGCCGCCACAGAACCGAGCCGCTCCGCCCGGTCCCGCCGAGCGGCGGCGAACACTCTCGACGCGGCCCACAGACAGGCAGCAGACAATACCGTGAAGGCCCCCGCGGCCACGTAAGGCTCAAAAGCAGCGCCCGTGAAGCGGCCGAGCTTAGGGTACTCGACATTCAACCGCGCGAAACCGCTCAAACCCTGCAGGTAATGCAGCAATACGAAAGCGGCGCGCCGAAGCCCGGAGAACCCGGCCTGCGGAAACCAGGGGCCAATCGCACCGTATGACAACAAAAGCGCAGCGGCGACAGCACCCGCGCCCGTGAGCGGCAGCAACACCTTACGCGGCCCGATGCCGCACAGTGACGCAAGTGCGAGAACCGGAACGAAAACCAGCGCACTCTCCTTGGCCGCGACTGCCGCCAACAACAATACGGCCGCAAATGAGCGCGGGTAGCGGCGCCCCGTCCAGGCCAATAACGCGGCGGTCCCGAACAAAGCAGCCAGTAAGTCGCGGCGCCCCGAGACATAGGCAACGGCCTCGACCGCCAGCGGATGAGTCGCCGGCAACAAACCCGCCAGCACTAGAGTCCAGCGGCGTGCTCCGAGCCGGTAAGCCAACACGACACTGAGCGCGCACAGCAAGGAGTGAACGAGGATGTTTACGAGATGGTAGACCCAGACCTCGCCACCGCCCAGCCAGTAATCCAAGCGATAACTCAGGTAGCGCACAGGGCGGTAGGGCATGAGCACGGTCCCCAGACTGCGGGGCCCTTCGGCTGACAACAGCGAGAGGTCGTCGAAGACCAATGCGTAGCGCAACGCCGGAAGGTATAGGAAGAAGGCCACGAGCGCACACAGCGCGGCGGGCAGCAGCCAAGCTGATGCCTGCTCGCCCGGCCCGCCGCCGGTGCTGTGCGCGGACAGCCCCCGGGCTTGCCCTATGCCATCGTCGGCCGCTACCATTCGTGGAATGATAACCCGGCACCGCCGGACCCGCCATCAAGGCGCCCCCTGAACACGGGCACCCCGGAGATTTGATAGCCGAACATGAGCAATCGCCAACGCTGGGCCACACGCAGCGGCCTCATCCTCGCACTCGCCGGCAACGCTATCGGCCTGGGAAACTTTCTGAGATTTCCGGTGCAAGCGGCGCAAAACGGCGGCGGCGCTTTCATGATCCCCTACTTCTTCGCGCTGTTGGTCATCGGCCTGCCGATGATGTGGCTCGAATGCGCTATCGGCAGGCTCGGAGGAAAGCACGGCCACGGCCATGCCGCCGGAATGATAGATCTGCTCTGGGACCACCCGGCAGCCAAATACGTCGGTTCCTTGGGCCTTTTCATCCCTTTTACGATCGGCATCTACTACGTCTACATCAGTTCGTGGACCCTGGCCTTCAGCGTGTTCTCATTGGTAGGCAGTTACTCAGGCCTGACTACCCGCGCTGAAATGGGCGCCTTCCTGTCGGCCTTCCAGGGCGTTACGGTGAACAATCATTTCGGTTCGGTGGCAACGGCCTACTTGGCCTACCTCGCGACCCTGGGACTGACGGTGTCGGTGCTTCTTGGCGGAGTCGCACGCGGAATCGAGCGTCTTGCGAAAGTGGCGATCCCCACCCTGTTCCTGCTCGGCGCTTTTCTGGCCGCCCGTGTACTGATGTTCGGGACTCCCGACCCCGCCCATCCCGATTGGAACGTCTCCAACGGCCTAGGCTTCGTGTGGAACCCGGACTTTGCCGCCTTGGCCGATCCGGGAGTCTGGGTCGCAGCGGCGGGACAGATTTTCTTCAGCCTGTCGATCGGCTGGGGCATCATCCACACTTACGTGAGCTACCTTCGTGAAGACGACGACGTGGCGCTGACCGGCATGTCCACAGTGGGGCTGAACGAATTCGCCGAGGTACTACTCGGCGGCACTATCGCCCTTACTGCGGCCGTGGCGTTTTTTGGGGTAACTGCGACCGAAGACATCGCCAACGGCGGAGCCTTCGACCTCGGCTTCCAGGCCATGCCGTTGATCTTCGAACGCATCGCATTCGGCAACTTCATCGGCTGCCTGTGGTTCCTGCTACTGTTTTTCGCTGGGCTCACTTCGGCAGTGGCAATGGCGCAGCCGATGATCGCGCTACTCGAGGAAGGCTGGAATCTTTCACGGCGGCGCGCTGTGGCCATCGTTGCCGCGGCTTTCTTCGTGCTCACCCAGCCGGTTATCTTCTTCCATGGCTACGGTTTCTTGGATGAACTCGACTATTGGGTGGGAACCGTGGGGCTGATGGTTTTCGCGTTGCTCGAAGTGGTCGTTTTCGCCTGGATCTACGGTATCGACAAGGGCTGGGAGCAAATCAACCGCGGCGCAGCCATAAAGCCCTGGCCCCTGTCCAAACCGGTGACCAAGTACCTGACCCCCGCCTTCCTGGCCACCATACTGATCTGGTGGCTGATAAGCGAAGTTCCGGCGAAACTGGCTATGGAAGGCGTGGCACCCGAGGCACGTCCCTACGTAATCGGCGCAAGACTGATGGTACTGGGGCTCCTGCTCGGAATTTTCGCCCTGGTGCGGCAGGTCTCGGCCAACTGGAGTTCCGAGAGCGGGGAGGCTGGCAAATGAGTATAGGTGGAGCTATCTTCATGGCCGTCTCGTGGGGGATAATCATCGGGCTGAACCTGTATTGCTTCTCGCGACTGAGTAGGGGAGATTGAGAACGAGGGTTGCGAAGTAGCCGTAAGAGGGTCTCGATCATGGTCTCGATAACGCCGGCAACGATGTGATTGAGAACGAGAGTTCCGAAGTGGCAATAAGGGGGTCTACTAGGCGAAAAGCAGCGTCTTGCCGTCCCTACGATATCAGCAGCCCCGGCCACGGCGGTAGCGGCTTGCCCAAGGCAGCCCCGATGCCGGCTAGCAGACCGGATTCGGCTACGACGCCAGGGCGGTCTGTGACGATGGCTTCGGCTACGGCGCCAGGGCGATCTGTGACGATGGCTTCGGCTACGGCGCCAGGGCGGTCTATGATGATGGCTACGGCTACGACGCCAGGGCGGTCTGTGAGCATTCGGATTGGCGGCTATGCGGGGAAAAAGCGGACTCGATCGAGCACTGCGCGCAGGAATTTTGCAAAAGCTACTTTTTATGAAAGGTTTAGGTCTATAGACTGACGGAATCCTTGGAGGGAGTTCTATGAAACTCAAGTACGTTTTGATGGCGGTGGCGCTCACCGCAATGACCAGCGGATGTTGCCTTTCCGGCATGTGCGGGGTGGAAGCCTCGATTGCCGACGAAGACTTGATGCGCATCGAGCAAGCGGCAGCCCGTGCGGAAGACGCGGCGGCCCTCGCCGAGGAAGCCGCGCTCAAGGCTACTACGGCAGCGGAAAAGGCTGAGGCCGTCTTCCATAAAGGCTTGCAGAAGTAGTCTCTTCCCCCTCCGGGAAAAGCGGATTCGTACATTTTTCGAAAGGCCGGCGTTTTCACGAATGTCGGCCTTTTAGAAAAATGCATGAGTCCCGTTCCCCTAATAAAGGTCCCTATCTCGCAGCCGACGTCATTGTCGAGCTGCCCGATTCACGTATCGTTTTGATCGAACGGCGTAATCCGCCTTACGGCTGGGCCATTCCCGGCGGTTTCGTCGATTACGGTGAATCCCTCGAGGACGCGGCTCGCCGCGAAACGCTAGAAGAAACCGGCCTGCACGTAAAGCTGGATCTACTGCTACATGTCTATTCGCAACCGGACCGCGATCCCCGCCGCCACACCGCCACAGCTGTATTCGTCGGCCGCGCCGACGGAGAGCCGAAAGCAGCCGACGACGCCAAAGACGTAGCACTAGTGGACGAAGGGAGCCTGCCGAAGAATCTCGCCTTCGACCACGCGCAGGTGCTGCGCGACTACTTCACCTTCAAGAAAACCGGGCAACGGCCGGTTTACTGATCGACGAATTCCCGCAGTGTCCCCAAACTCGAAGACTTGCAGGCGCATGTAGCCAGCGGGGAGGGTTTACTGAGCAACGAATTCCCGCGCTGTCCCCAAAGCCCTGCGAATCCAGAGGCCGGCGCTTTGGCGCAGTCACCGTATAGACACCGTATAGACCCAGCCGAGCCTTCGAAACCCTACGGAACCGGGGCGCCTCTCGGGGCGCCGGGCACCCGGAGGCCGGCTACAACGAGGCCAGCCAGTCGCGGATTCGATCCATGCCGCGTTCGATCGACTCCAGCGAAGTCGCGTAAGAGATGCGAAAGTGGTCGCGCGAGCCGAAGTCGTTGCCGCCGACTACGCCGACCCCTGCCCCCTCGAGAAGCTTCATGGCCAAGGCGTCTCCGTCTTGTACTCCGGTTTTCTCGAAAACCCCGGCGGCATTCACGAACACATAGAATGCGCCCTCGGGCCTAGCCACCGAAAGGCCGTCGATCGCGTCGATGCGGTCGCAGATGTAGTCACGCCGTTTGTGGAACTCGGCGACCATGGGGGCCAGACGATCCTGAGAACCGGACAGGGCGGCAGCGGCCGCCGCTTGCGCAATGGCTGTAGGATTGGAAGTGGATTGCCCTTGCAACTTGGTAAGCGCCTTGATCAGCGGCGCCGGTGCGGCGGCGTAACCGATGCGCCAGCCGGTCATCGCGTAGGTCTTGGAAACGGAATTGGCGATAATGGCGCGGTCGCGAAGCCCGGGGTGAAGCGTGAGCAAGTGGCGCGGCCTCGCCCCATCGTAACGTATGAATTCGTAAACATCGTCGACCAGCACCCAGCAATCGTGCTTGGCCAATACTTTACCGAGGGCGTCCATGGCCGCTTCAGAATAAGCGGCGCCGGTGGGGTTGGACGGCGAGTTTATTATCACGAGCTTGGTCTTGGGGCCTATCGCCGCATCGAGCCGGGCGGGATCGAGCAAGAAACCGTCGTCTTCCGAAGCCATCACGAAACGCGCGACCCCGCCAGCCAGGGCGGCCATGTCCGGATAGCTAACCCAGTACGGACCCGGAATCACGACTTCGTCTCCCTCGTCGAGCAGTGCCTGCATGACATTGAACAGGCAGTGCTTACCGCCACAGCTCGCGATCACTTCGGCGGTCGAGTACTCCAGAGCATTGTCGCGCGCCAGCTTGGCAACAATAGCTTCCTTTAGTTCCGGCGTCCCACCCACCGCCGTGTAGCGGAAATCTCCGCGGGCGATCGAGGCGCGTGCCGCTTCGCAAACTTCCGGCCAGGTGTCGAAGTCAGGTTCGCCGGCCGCGAAACCGACAATCTCACGCCCCGCGGCCTTGAGTTCGAGAACCTTCGCGTTCACCGCCATCGTTGACGACGGCTTCACCCGGTTCAGTCTTTGGGAAAACGTGGTGGTCATGGTCGAAACTTCTTTATCAGTTCTTTCTCAATCAGTTCGGGCACCAACTTGGGAGCATGACCGCCGAGCGCAATCACTTCACGAATCAAGCTCGAACTGGTGTAGAAATGATCCTGGTCGGCCATCAAGAACACCGTCTCGACGTCCGGGGCCATATGACGATTCATCATCGTCATCTGAAATTCGTATTCGAAATCGGCCACCGCACGCAGACCTCGAATAATGGTGCCGGCCTTGACCTTACGGCAATATTCGACCAGCAAGCCGCTGAAACTGTCTACCGTGACACGATCGCCGAATTCAGAGCTGACCTCGCGTATCATCGCCACTCGCTCATCGGGAGTAAAAAGACCGCTGCCGACCTTGTCCTTGTTGTAGGCTACCGCCACACGAATCCTGTCAAAGACGGTAAGGCCGCGACGTACGATGTCCAAATGGCCGCAAGTCATAGGATCGAACGAACCCGGATATACCGCCAACGTGTCTTCCATCAACACTGTTCTCCTAGTTGCCAAGCTCGTATAAAACCAGCTTGCTGTCCCCGTAGCGGTCCTCGCGACATTTGCTCAAATCTCCCGATTGCTCGGGCAAGTCGCGTTTTCGCGCTGTCTCCACCGATATCCATGCACCTGGTGCCAATAAAGTCCCGCCGGCGAAATACTCGAGAAGCTCTTCCTCGACCCCCAATGCGTATGGAGCGTCCACGAAAACTCCGTGGAAGGTCTTTTGCGCCCGCAAGGCATCGCCGAGTGCGAGCCTGAAGTCCTTCGCAACTACCAAGGCATGATGCGCAAGCCCGAGAGTCTCGATGTTCTTCTCAAGAACCATCCTCGCCGCTCTCGCCGGTTCCACGAAGTCAACCTGAGCCACGCCCCTACTGAGCGCCTCTATGCCCAACGCGCCGGTCCCCGCGAAAAGGTCGAGCAAACGCGCGCCTGCAAGCCGGTAACGGCTCTGAAGGCGGCTGAACAGCGCCTCGCGGACGCGCTCAGCGGTCGGCCGCGTACCCTGCCCCGGAACTGGTGCGAAACATCGCCCCCTCAAGCTTCCGCCGATGACTCTCAGTCGAAGTCCCCGCCGGGTGCCGCCTATAGCTCACCGCGGCACCGTTGCCGCCTACTTATGGCACGAGCGCCGAGCCGGCAAAAGCCGGCAGCGCAGAACGGCGGCGCCGGTGCCGGCCACCGCCATACCCGGCTTTACTGCTCCTTGCGACTACTCTACCTTCGCCGCGTGAACGCTGCGCTGGTCCCGGT
>JAJRWY010000052.1 GCA_024276575.1 Candidatus Binatota bacterium | reverse complement strand
TGCCGGCGCGGGCCGGTTGGAGGAGAAGGGTAGTGAAAATTAATGCTTCGGTGTTGGCGGCGCTCGCCGTCTCGATTCTTTTCGTCAATTCTGCAGTCGCACAACCCACGGTTGCTGCGGGTTATATCTACAATGCGCAGCTATTGAGCGAACTCAGCGAGGGCTGTGTCGCGCAAGGACCCGGCGGAGTATTCGTGGGCGTGGGGCCGGCCTTCCCGGCCTGGCCCGATCCGGCTCCTGCGGCTACGCGATCGGTGATCTTCGTTACGCCGGGTGGTGCCGAACGGGTGGTGGCCGCCGGTTTCAACGCGATTGCCGATTGTCTTTACGACGCCGCGGCAGATGTCCTTTATGTGGTCGATAATGGAGGTGAGTTCGGTGGGGCGGTGAGTGGAGATACGGTGCATGCGCTTCCCTCGGCGTCTACGGCTAGTGGGTTGAGCGCCATAGCGACGCAGTTGCTGCCGATGGGAAGCATTCCCTTCGGGGCCTCGATTGCACAGGACGCCGCGGGAGACTTGTTCGTGTCGGATGCGGCAGGCGGTGGTGCCGGCAGCGTATCGCGAATATCAGGCGGGGTGCAGAGCCCGTTCATTTCCAGCGGTTTCGACTTCACCGGAGGCCTTGCTTTCGACGCGGTAGGCAATTTGCTGGTTGCCGAAGCGCTTGGCAGCACTTTCGAATCGCAGGTGCGAATTTTCGACGCGTCGGCCACCCCTCTAGGATTCTATTCGGCGCCGACCTTTGCCCACGGTTCGGTGGACGCCGCCTTCGATAGCAGCGGAAATCTCTTGCTGAGCGGTTCCACCACCGTGGCTTCGGTTGATTCGAACGGGCAGGTGACTGCCTTGATCGAGTTCCCTGCTTTTACTTTCGGCGGTGGTATCGCCGTCGATTCGTTTAGCGGACGTATAGATTTTCTCGCTTCTACTTTTACCGGGGCGGCTGAAGACGCGAGTATTCATAGCTTGATACCGGTTGCGAAGTTGACTCCGGGGCGTGGCGCTCCGGCTTCGGAATGCATGCATGAAGCCTATGGGATCGAACTCAGGCCCCGGCGGCCCGGTGCGGCGGCTCGTAACGCTGTGTGCAGAGACGGCGATGCCTGCGACGCCGACGGGCTCGTCAACGATGTGTGTGTTTTTCCGCTCGGCTTTTGTTTGAACGTCTCTGACGATCGCTTCCCCGAGTGCAGTTCCGGACAGATAGATTCGTTTGAACTGCGCGGCAAGGCCGCGGGAGCCGATCTGCAGAATGTCGCTGCCGTTATCCAAGCAGTGGCACCGCTGTCGGGACCCGCCTGTTTTTTTAGCGACGGAGTAAGCGTGCCGGTACGGGTAAGTGCTACCGGAAGAAAGCGGCTCGGCCGCAAAGCGCTGAGGGTCATGGTGTCGCGTTCCGATGCCAAGCCGCGACGGGACGGAGACTCTCTGCGCCTGCTGTGCGAGCCGGCGGGGAGTTGAACCCTCAGCGGTGGGAGCTGCACACGTGGCGGCAAAGGTGAAGATAGAACTCTCAGTTCGGGTTCTGCCGACAGCATGAACGGGAGCATCTATGCTTGATTGCACCGCTACGATGGGCGGCAAGAACGGCGCGTCCGGCGAGGCTGATACGATGAATATAAAGCGCCATGTTGTGCGCCATGTTTTAGTGTTGCTGTCACTGTGCGTGTGGGGACTTTCTCGGGCCACCGTTGCGACGGCAGCCGGGGGAGACCCCTACCTGGACGGCGTTCGCCGTTTTTCGCCCGGGGAATCCGCTGGTTTCGGACAGGATTTTCTTCCGTGGATCGTGCTCGGAGCACCGCAAGGAGGGGGCCTGCTATTCGGGTCCGGAGATGTCGTCTCTTTGGGCGACGGTGGCTCGATCACGGTGGTTTTTCGAGACAATTTGGTTTTCGACGGGCCGGGCGACGATCTCGTCGTCTTTGAAAACGCTTTCTGCGTCAACGGTGATTGTGAATCGATGTTCGACGAACTGGCTTTCGTTGAAGTCAGTGCCGACGGGCGCAACTTTTACCGTTTCCCGGTCGATCCCGAGACCAAGGAAGGCCTTGCCGGACGCGCTCCGGTGTTGGCCAATGGCGACAATGGATTGAATCCGCTCGCCGAGTCTTCCGGGGGAGACCGCTTCGATATCGGCGTCCTGGGGCTCGAATTCGTCCGTTATCTGCGCCTAGTAGATGTCGACGGGGAGATTTCCGATCTCGGAGACCGGCTTGGCTTCGGACTCAAGAACGGTTTCGATCTTGACGCGGCGGCGGCTGTCAATAGTAGTCCGCCCGGACGAGTCTCCGGTAGCCTCTCGGGGCATGGGCAGGCCTTGGCGGGAGTGCGCATCAAGCTCATTCCTTTGTTTGCCGAACGTAAACGTAGGCGGCGTTCGGCGGCCGACGGCAGCTTCGCCTTCCGTCGCGTGCTACCGGGCGGCGACTATGTGATACGGGCGCGAGTCAGAGGCCGTGGAAAGGTCGAACGGCACGTGTTTCTGTCTCTCGATCAACTCGAGGCCCATGTAGACCTGGCAATGAACTGAGGCCGGCCCGGTAGGAGGGGACCCGCTTTCCTCACGGAGCGTCCCAGCGCTATACCTATTTGGTATGGGCAGCAGTTCACAGCTTGAACACTCGATACTGAGAGCGCTTCTGGACAAGGAGTTGGAAGCTTTCCGCGCAGGTCTCGACCGTGAGAACCCAGGCCTGTCCGCACGCGAGGTGGACCGCTACATGAGGGCGGCGCGCATGTTCGCGAGCCAACTCCTGGGCGAGCGCCCTCGTACCCATGGCCGCTCGCCCCGAAACAAGAAAAGCGGCGGTTGACCAAGGCCAACCTTGATCAGCCAATAACTCACGAGCCGGACGCGGTTTGCGCCGTGTATTATCGTTTGATCAGGGTTTAACTACGGCCGAAACCTCCGCTGATGCTTATGGCCTGTCCGGTGATCCAGGAACTACGCTGTGAACACAGAAACACTATCATCGGAGCGATGTCTTCAGGTTCGCCGAGGCGTTGCAAGGGGTAGAACTTGGAGGCTGTCTCTACCATGGCATCGTCTAGATAGGCGGTCATCGGCGTGCGAGTCACGCCCGGACATACTGCATTCACGTTGATCCCGTAGCGTCCTAGTTCAAGTGCCATCCCGCGGGTGAGGGAGATCACGCCGCCTTTGGTAGCCCCGTAAACGACCATGCGCTTCTCGTTGGCTTTGCCTGCTTCGGAGGCCAATGAGACGATCTTTCCGTAGTTGTTTTCTTGCATATGCGCGGCTGCGGCGTGGCTGCAATTGATGACGCCGAGCAGGTTGACGCCGATCAGTTTATCCCAGTCCTCAGGGGTATTTTCGACGAAGTAATTGAAGGGGCCGCCGACTCCAGCCGAATTGATCAAGATGTCGAGCTTCCCGAAGGCTTCCACCGTGGCTTCCACCGCCTCCCGGCAGGCTTCTGCATCCCGGACATCGAGTAGATGAGTCTTCACTTCGGCACCGCCTTTCTCCAATTCCGCCGCAGTGGTTTCCAGTGTTTCCTCTTCGTTGTCGGCGATGAGTAGCCGCACTCCTTCGGCCGCAAGGTATTGGGCTGTGCATTTCCCCAGGCCGGAGGCTCCGCCCGTTATCATCGCTGTGTGTCCTTCTAAACCGAGTTCCATGTGTCAAACTCCTGCCATTAGCGGCTCGTCCCTCATGCGCTTTGCCGGGACGCTGCCTGTTACGCCCCGTTACGCCAGGAGGCAGAGGGCGCGTTCCCTTTGTTTGGATGCGGCTTCGTGCCCCATCAACCCGTGCCGCCGTAGCGCCGGCACTTGCGATGCCCTGCCGCCGCCGGGAATGCCGGGCGATGGAGCGACCGGGCTATCGATCTAGACCGCCGGTTTTTTCGCGCAGCCCGGTGTAGCGATCTGCAACCCGTGTACAGACTTGGAGCGAAAGCCGGCTCCGAACGCAGAAAAAAGGGCGCGGCCTTGGCGGCCGCACCCTTTCTACATCAGGCGCCGGGCTTTGTCCCGTCCTCAGGGTGCGGAAAACACCGGGGTTTCCGGCGGCGCCGGGCAGTTGAATTCGGCAAAGAGGCCCACGCTGCGCATCAGCACGCGCAGAGCATCCGTCGAGTTGACGGCTGCATTGCCGGTTACATCGCAGATTTCATCTGTGCAGGCGACGTTGCCGACTGCGGCGTGCAGTACGTACTGGGCGTCGAGGATGTTCACGAGACCGCTGTCGTCGGTGTCGCCGCAAGCTACCGAGCGGCAAGTCGCGTTACAATAGTCGCCGTACTGATAGAGATTGTCGCCGTCATCGCAGCTTTCGAGATCTTCGAGGAAACCGTTGCCGCAAGTCACGCTGAGCAATGGGCAGGTGAGTTCGACCGGCAGGCCGACCACGAACTGCAAGTGTTGCAACGCGTCGTTGGCCAGCACCCGTAGATCGCTGTTGACATCGCAGACCTGCAAATCACACGATTGCAGCCCCACTGCGGCCTGCAGTAGGAACAGCGAGTCGGTGGCGTTGCGAACGCCGTCGTCATTGGGGTCGCCGCAGTCGATGCGCGTACAGTTGATTCTGCACAATTCGCCCCCGCCCCAGTCGTTGTCGCCGTCATCGCACTGCTCTTCGAGATCCAGGAAGCCGTTGCCGCACATGGTGCTGCAAGGGAACATCAGATCCACGAAACGGAAGGTCTCGGCGTGGTGCGAGCGGAACATACACTCGACCAAGTTCGAGAGCGGAAATACCGACAGCGGCAGATCGGGGGCCGGACACTGGTGGGGGAAGCCGAGATTGCCCAGGTCGATGGCCGGGCATTCGTTGGCGATGGCCCTCAAAATGAAGTTGTGAGCCATCACGACGTTGTTGTCGGTGATGTCCCGGCCGGTTTGCGGCGAAAGCGGGTCCACTTCAGCTCTACAATCGGTCAATTCGCTTTCCAGCCGCTGAACTTGCTTGAGCAAGCATTTGCCGCGTTCCTCGACCTCGACACGGAACATATTGGCCGAATGCCGAGACAAGGAGTCCGCGCAGCCGATCTCGAACTGATCGAGCGGCATTTGCAGGCCGGTATCGGGGTCAATCAAAGGGAAGGGCGGATGCTCGTATTCCAGCAGGAACTCGGCTACCGACTTTGCTGCATTTTGCATGCAAAGGTTGTGGTCGAAGGCCTCATAGGGAGCTCCACTGAGATCCGGACAGAAAGTGGGGTAGCCCATCTTGTCCAGGGCCACGCCCGTACAGTTGGTGAGGATGCGCCGTGCCAAGCGGGCTTCAGCCTTGCGTAGCCGCGCGTCAACCGCGTCGTCGCCGGTGCCCACTTCCAGGGGCGCCTTGCAATCGACCCGGTCGGTAGACAGCACGCCGTTCATCAGATTCCGGTGGCAGTCCTGCCGGGTATCGATGATGGTGCCCAAGTAGTCCATGGTGGCCTTTAGCGTGATTTGTGCACATCTGAATTCCGCATCGCTCAGGAACGGAATCGTGATGCCGCTATCGGGCGGACAGTCTGCGCGTACCGCAGCCGGCCCGATTGCGAACACTAAACTCAAGCTAAGGGCCAAAGCCGCTGCTAAACGACGTGTTACCGAAATCCTGTTCATTCCCAGTCTCGCTTTACTCGGTCGATTGGAGAAAATCCGACGTTAACCAGAATAGTAGGGGCGCGTCAACACTGAGGAAAGTTCCCCTTTTTCCCATGGCCGGTCCTCAGAGATGGTCCAAGCCCCCCCGGCCGAAGACGCGTCCACGACCGTTTGACATCCGGACGCGCGTCGCGTCACCTATACGTAACTGCCTAAGCATTACAGATTCGTTGGGATTTTGAAACAGGGCTGCGCGAAAACCCCCGATGGCGTGGGGGTGCCGCGAAAGCTTTGCTGAAGTGGCGGGTTCCGGCGGCCTGCCGAGGGCCGCTGATCCCGCAGCATGGCCCGGCGGCCGTCGGCTTTGTCCGGTCGTTGCCGCCGCCAGTGTCCGAGACATCCGATTATGACTGAACGCGACATCAAAGAGCGCCTCAAGACTATCAGTTACCCCGGTTTTACCAGGGACATAGTTTCTTTCGGGGTGATAAAGGAGATCAATCTCGACTCCGACCGCTGCGAAGTGCGTCTGGCGATGATTACCGAGAATATGGAAGTGGTCGATCAGATCGTTACCGAGGTGGAAAAGACCTTGGCGGGGATCGAAGGGCTTCCGCCGACTGAGGTAATCGTCGAGCGCCAGCCGCGCGACAAGGCCGCCGAAGCCCGGCAGATGGCGCAGGCCATGGGCACGGGCCCCAAAGGCGTTCCAGGAGTGGCCAGAGTGCTGGCTGTGGCCAGCGGAAAAGGCGGTGTGGGCAAATCGACGGTGGCGGCCAATCTTTCCGTCGCTTTGGCGGCGGCCGGATACCGGGTCGGCTTGCTCGATACCGACTTTTACGGGCCCAGCGTGCCAACCATGTTCGGAGTCGGCCCCTCCGATAATAAGGGCGCGGATCCCGAGGGGAGGATGATTCCCCTGCAGCGCCACGGGGTGAAATTGGTCTCGATGGGACTGTACGCCCGCGAGGGCGCACCGCTGATATGGCGTGGCCCCATGCTCGGCAAGGCGCTTGCTCAGTTTCTCGGGGACGTGCTCTGGGGTGAACTCGACTACCTGCTGCTCGATTTGCCTCCCGGCACCGGCGATGTGCAGCTTACTTTGACTCAACAGACGGTGGTTGACGGCGGTATCATCGTCACCACGCCCCAAGACGTGGCTTTGGCCGATGTCGAGCGGGGCATGAAGATGTTCGAACAGGCCGGTACCCCGGTGATCGGGATCATAGAGAATATGAGTTTTCACATTTGCGGCGGCTGCGGCCGTAAGTCCTACATTTTCGGAGAGGGTGGCGGAGCGGCCGTAGCCCGAAGGTTCGATGTGCCTTTGCTCAGCGCGGTCCCGTTGCGGCGCGAGGTGCGCTAGGCCGGTGATTCGGGTAGCCCCGTCATCGTGGGCGATCCCGACGGTGAGGTAGCACAAGCCTTCAAAGCGGCTGTGCAAGCCGTAGAGAGAGCGGCACCGGTAGGGGAAGTGGGCCATGCCTGAAGGAAATGGAAGGTCGGGCGGAATGCAGGCCCGCCAGGAAAAACTCCCCGGCGTCGCCAATATAGTGGCGGTATCCAGTGCTAAGGGCGGGGTCGGCAAGTCGACCGTTGCCGTCAATTTGGCCATTGCCCTGCGCGACCTTGGACGCAAAGTGGGGCTCGCGGATGTGGATATATATGGGCCCAGCGCACCGATCATGCTCGGGGTAAACGAAGTGCCGGTGCCTGATGCCGAGCAACGTATGATGAATCCGGTCAGTGCACACGGTCTGCAGGTGATGTCGATGGGCTTCCTGCTCGATGAGAATTCCCCGGCGGTATGGCGCGGGCCCGTGGTGATGAGCGCGACCAAACAGTTCTTGCGTGGCGTGGCTTGGGGTGAACTCGATTACTTGGTCATCGACATGCCTCCGGGCACCGGTGATGTCGCGCTGACTCTTGCCCAGGAAGTGCCGCTGGACGGGGGCTTGATCGTCACTACCCCCCAGGACGTGGCTTTGGCCGACGTGACGCGTGGCGCTGCGATGTTCAGACGTCTCAACACTCCGGTGCTGGGCGTGGTGGGCAATATGGCCGGCTACATTTGTCCGGATTGCGGAGAGCGCGACGACTTGTTCGGCTCTTTGTCTGCCGAGGAGATCTCGGCTGCGTTGGGAGCGCCGTTGTTGGCCGAGATCCCGATTGTCGAGCAACTGCGCGAACATGGTGATCGCGGCACGCCGCTCACCGTCGCCGCTCCCAACCATCCTGTCAGCCAAGCTTTCCAGCGTCTCGCGGTCGCAGTCGAAGAGGCCCTGGCGGAATCCTCGGCTGCCGCCGCAGGTCCGGAACCGACCCGGATTTTGCACGATGAACAGGCCGGTGTGGTCAAGATCGAATGGAGCGACGGTCGCGAGACCAGCTACACAGTGTCCGGATTGCGCGGTTGGTGCCCCTGTGCGCAGTGCCAGGGGCACGGCGGCGAGACTTCCTTCGTGCCCGTCGACAATCCCGAACTCGTCGCTTGCGAAGGAGTGGGGCGCTACGCATTGAGATTCAGTTGGGCCGACGGGCATTCCACCGGCATGTATTCTTATTCTTACCTGCTCGAGATTGCTGAACTACCAGAGTGTAAGGGTTGACCGGTTTAGCTCCGCGGCGAGCCGACAGGTGGGACGGCTCGCCGCGCGGGTTCCGGGTGCCGGTAGGCCGGACGACTGATCCGCTGGCGGGTTCCGGATGCCGGCTCGGCGGGCTGTTCTGGGCCCCGCCGGTCTCAGACCTCGGGCTCCGTCCACCAGGGGTAGAAGTCCGGCATGTCGCTCCACGGGCTCATCTTGAACTCGGGCTTGCGCTTTTCCAGGAAACTTTGCACCCCTTCATAGGCGTCGGCGTTCCTACCCATCCAGTAGATGCACTTGGAATCTATCAAGTGGGCGTGCTGAGGTGCCGGCGAAGCCAGTCCGCGCCACAGCAACGCCCGGCTCAACGCTACCGACACCGCCGAAGTGTTCTCGGCGATCTCGCGTGCAAGGTTCATTGCCTTGTCGAGCACTTGAGCGGCCGGTAGCACGTAGTTGAACAGGCCCGAAGATGCCTCGTCGGATGCTTTGAACACCCTGCCGGTTATGCACAACTCGCTGGCCTTGGAGATGCCGACGATGCGCGGCAGGAACCACGACGAGCAAGCCTCGGGCACGATCCCACGGCGTGCAAAGACGAAACCGATCTTGGCGTCTTCGTTGACCACGCGTATGTCCATCGGCAGGGTCATGGTAACGCCGACTCCGACAGCGGCTCCGTTCATTGCCGCGATGAAGGGTTTGCGGCAGCGGAATATGGCCAGGGTCACCCGGCCACCGCTGTCGCGATGCTCGTTCAGTTTTTCGCGGTGACCCCGGTCTTCGGAGTCGAAAGTATTGCCGCCCGTCGACAAGTCGGCCCCGGCGCAGAAAGCCCGCCCGGCACCGGTCACCACCACTGCGCGAACCTCATCGTCCCGGTCTATCCGCTTGATCGCTTCCAGCAACTCGCTGTGCATGGTGTGGGTGAAAGCGTTCATCTTGTCCGGCCGGTTCAGCGTCAACAATGCTACGCCGCCGTCTACTGAGTATTGTATTTGTGAGAATTCCATTCCCTTGATCTTCCACGTTTACCATCTTGTTGGAAGCCGGACCTTGCGCTGTCGCGCTTGTCGCCTGGCCGCCCAGTCTTATCTTGCCGCGATGGGGCCGTGCTGCTGCTGTGAAGCAAGCACGCTCGTAAGCTACTGCTAGCCATGGCCTTGTTAGCTATCTTGTAGACATGCGATGGATGACTTACTTGCTATTCGCCGTGGCGTTGGCGGCTTCGACGGTGTTCTCGGCGCCTGCCGCTATGGCATTGACGCTTACGTTTTCCAATCTCGATGCGGCCGGGGAGGGTTTCAACGATGAAGGCTTTGCGACGCCGTTGCCGGGGAACGATGCCACGACGCTGGGCGGGCAACGCGTAAACGCTTTCCTGCATGCGCTGGAACTGTGGTCCGTTCATTTGCGCGACGGGGGGGTGGAGATAGTCGTCGAGGCAAGCTTCGACGCGCTCGGAGGCAACGCGAACTCAGCCACCTTGGGGTTGGCGCAACCGGCTAGCGTCAACGCCGGCTTTACCGGGGCACCGGAAGCGGACACCTGGTACGTCGTCGCCCAGGCCAACACCCTGTCGGGTTTCGATTTGAACGGGGAGGGTGCCCCTGAGGTGATCGCGCAGTTTAATTCGAGCGTCGATCTGGATTCGGTACTGGGCACCGTCGATTTCTACTACGGACTGGACGGGATGCCCGGTTCCGACTTCGATTTCGTGACGGTGGCTTTGCACGAACTGCTTAACGGCCTCGGCTTTATCGATCTGCTCGGTTCCGATGGCGCCAAGTTTGGTGGCAAGGATGATGCTTACCTGCTGCACTTGCGCGATGACAACTTCGTGCCGGTGCGCTTGTCGCAAATGAGCGACGGGCAGCGGGCTTCGGCTATTCGCGACGGCCCTTTCTTGCTTTGGGACGGTCCCGGAGTGGTCGGAGAATCGGCAGCGTTGAGCGCTGGGGTCGCGGGCGACGGCAGCGTGGAGATCTATGCTCCCGCCGCTTTCAGTGAAGGCTCGTCTACCGCGCACTTCAATACTTCGCTGTCGCCGGATCAGATCATGGAGCCTTTCGCCGGCGGTGTTCGGCGCGACCTGGGTTTGTCGCTGGCCTTGTTAGGGGATCTGGGCTGGGCACTCGTACCCTGCGGTGACGCAAGTGGAGACGGAGACGTGAAAGCGACCGATGCGCTGGCCGCTTTGCAGGCTGCGGTGGGTTCCGGCGCTTGCGCGCCCGCCATCTGCGACGTTGACGGTAACGGTGAGATCCTCAGCAGCGACGCTTTGCGTATACTGCGTTTCGCGGTCGGTTCCGAAACAATGCTCAACTGTACTTTCCCTACATAGCGGCATAGCGGCATCGAGCGGCGGCTTTCGAAGAAGTAGATGACAGGCCGCGGTAGCTGTGCCGGGAAGATCCGCTCAGGGTGGTAGGGTGGTGTAGCGACGATGCACACAAAGGATAGATGCGGGGATAGATGCGGAAAAACAGCGCGCTGCCGGTGCCGCAGCGATGCGGGGGAGGAGCGCAGATGATTATTCGGATAGATACTCATGTGCACAAGCAGTGCATAGACATAACCGAGAAGGTGCGCGCCGTGGTGCGGGAGAGCGGGGTGGCTTCCGGGGTCTGCCACGTGATGGTCTTGCACGCCACTGCAGCTTTGATCGTCAACGAGAACGATGATCCCGAGATCGGAGTGGACTTGCTCGATGCGCTCGACCGTTCGATTCCCGACCATGCGGGTTGGCGGCACGACCGGGTCGACAACAACGCTCAAGCTCACATCAAGGCTTCGATTCTGGGGCCTTCGGAATCGCTTCCGGTGGTCGAAGGCGAGCTGCTGCTGGGTACCTGGCAGGGCATTATGTTGGTGGAACTCGACGGACCGCGCAGCGGCCGCCGCGTCAAGGTGACGGTGATCGGGGAATCTTGACTACGAGGTCGTCGCCGCGAAGCTCTATTTCGAAGCCAGCTAGCTTACTCCCCGCGGGCGGCCCCCAAACACACAGTCCGCTGCCGGGTTCATATAGTGCGCCGTGGCCGGCACACTGTATATGGCGCCGGTCGCGGCTCAGAAAGCGGTTGTCGACCCAGTCCAGGGTCATCGGTATATGACAGCATTCATTGCGGTAGGCGTAAAGATCTCCCTGGTAGCGCAAGACGAAGCCTTCGCGTTTACGGCGGCCTTCGCGGTACTCGAACTTCAGCGTTTCAAGTTCTTGCAAGCGCCCGGCCCCGGCGATGACGACTTCGTAAGCGGACATTGTTCAGGCGGCCCCGGACGCCGTCTGTCCGCGGTAAGTAACGCGACTGAGTCTCGACGTCGTACCCGTGCTGCGCTGTAGGAAGCAGCCCTGCAGATTCATCCACGAGGTGATCAAGAGCTTGGTGCGAAAACGTGCAAAAGCCGCATTTTCCATTTAATGCTGGAAGCCAGGCCGCGGGCTAGGAAACTTTTCAAAATAACGCGTGAACAAGTGGAGCTTAACCCGCATTATTCATGAAACCTCTGCTACGAGCCTCAATCGCCCGCAATCTCGGCCCGTGCTCGCTTTTCGGCCCTCGACGTACTGTTAGTACGCCTGCGGGCCTCATCGCTGCGCTTGGGCCGATCTCACGGGCGCTT
>JAJRWY010000051.1 GCA_024276575.1 Candidatus Binatota bacterium | reverse complement strand
TTGCGTTCCCCACCCGGCTACGGACAGGCGCAACGCAACGGCTTCGACCACCACCGGCCGAAGTCGCGGCCACGCGGCAATCGCGGTCCTCGTCTTTTCTGTGAGTCTACTCATGGCCGCTGTAGCGCCCCGAAGTGCGGCAGCAGAGATGATCGCCCAGGGTCCCACCGTACAGTTCGGCTACGTCGAAAAAACCGACCGCCACAACCGCAACCAGCAACTGTTCAATTTTACCTTGGGCTGGCGTTTTCGCTTCGACGACCCCGAATCGTGGGCTGCGTTTTTCTCCCGTGCGGGCCTCGACCTGAGCTGGGTGGTGGAGCCGAGCGTCGGATTCTTACAAGGAGACAGTAGCGCACCAGAAGCTTCGATAGTGCCTATGTTTCATCTCGAAAAGGACAACACGCAACGTTGGACCCCTTATCTCGAAGGCGGCATCGGCCTTGCTTACAACGACTTGCGCGGATTCGACTTGGGATCGAGGATTCAGTTCAACGACCAAGGAACCGTAGGGCTGTCCTATCTCGGTGACGACGGCCACCGGTGGTCGTTTGGCTACCGCTTCCGCCACCTCTCGCACGCGGGGCTCTGGGCCGAAGCCAACTCCGGCCTGAATACACATTTCCTGGTTCTTTACTACGAGTAGCACCGCTCTCGGCTGTAGCAGGCCGGGGGCCGGGGCATAGACCCTGCAGGTCCGCCCTGCCCAGACTTGGAGCGTATATACAGGTGGATATCACGGGCGATATTTCGGGACTCGATATTCCGGGAGATTCCGGGTCAGACCGGGATCACTTCCACCACTTCGAGCCCATAGCCGGAGAGATTGGGCAAGCGGAAAGGTGAGTTGGTCAGCAAGCGGAGCTTGCGGACCCCTAGGTCGCGCAGAATCTGCGCGCCGATACCGTAGTCCTTAAAACCCGCCAACCGCGCGGCCGGATTGGTGGTTGCGGGTCCACTGAGATTCTCGGCCAAGGCTTCGGCCCCACGGCCTGGGCGTCTTACGTAGAGCACGACACCGCTGCCCTATTCGGAGATCTTGCGTAGAGCCGAATGAAGCACCTCGTTGGTGTTCCTCAGGGTATAGGCGAAAACATCTCCGGGAAGGTACTCGGCATGGGCGCGTACCAGCACTGGCTGCTCGGGATCGATGATGCCCTTGACCAAAGCGACATGCTCACCGTCTTCTACCGCAGTGGTATAGACGTGGGCAGTGAACTCGCCGCCAAAGCGCGTCGGCATGCGGGCACTGGCCACACGGCGGACAAAAGTCTCGTTTTGAAGGCGATACTGAATCAGATCCGCCACCGTGGAGATCTTCAATCCGTGCTCGCTTGCGAAACGGACGAGATCCGGCATTCGCGCCATGGTCCCATCTTCATTGAGAATCTCGCAGATCACACCGGCCGGTTGCAACCCAGCCAAGCGGCACAAGTCCACGCAGCCCTCGGTCTGCCCGGTACGAACCAAGACCCCGCCGTCGCGGGCGCGCAAGGGGAATACATGCCCGGGAATCGTGAAATCCGAAGCCTCGGCATCCTCCGCCACAGCCTTGCGAATAGTGTGCGCCCGGTCGGCGGCCGAAACACCGGTACCGGCGCAGTCGCGCGCATCCACCGACACCGTAAACGCGGTACCCAAAGGCGCGGTATTCTCGGTGACCATCATCCTCATGCCAAGTGATTTCAGGCGCTCGTCGGTCATCGGCATGCAGATCAACCCGCGCGCGTGCTTGAGCATGAAGTTGATCTGCCCGGGAGTAACGGTTTGTGCGGCCACTACGATGTCGCCTTCGTTCTCACGGTCCTCGTCATCCATGAGGATGATCATACGGCCGGCCCGCAAATCCTCGACGACCTCCTTTATGGGTGAAACCGGCGAAGCGGCCCCGCGTGTTCCGGCATGGTCCAGTTTGGGCGCGTCGGCAAACATCGTTTCAGACTATAACCGGTAGGAGCCGCTACTCAAAAGAGCGGAAGAAGCAGGCTAACTTCACTCGACGGTTACGCTTTTTGCGAGATTTCGGGGTTGGTCCACGTCCGAGCCGCGCTCGACCGCAACGTAATAGGCAAAAAGCTGCAAGGGAATGGTCAGTAGCAGCGGCATCAGCAGTGTACTCGTGGAAGGCACGGTGATCACGCTTTCGGCGATGCGCGACAGTTCCTTACTCGGAGAGTCGGTCACCGCAATGATACGGCCTCCGCGCGATTCGACTTCCTTTAGGTTACTAAGAGTCTTCTCGTAAACTTCGTCACGCGGAATGATGACCACGACCGGCAGGTGCTCGTCTATCAAGGCGATCGGCCCGTGTTTCATTTCCCCGGCGGGATAGCCCTCGGCATGTATGTAGGAAATCTATTTCAGCTTGAGCGCACCTTCCAGCGCGATCGGATAGTTGATACCGCGTCCGAGAAACAAGGTGCCGGCGGCTTGCGCAACGCGCTTCGCAATTCCTGCAATCGTGTTCTCGGCCGCCATGCAGTTCTCGACCAGCTGCGGAAGCTTGGTCAAGTCTTCGACATAGCGCGCCTCGCTAGCGGCCGGCAAGCAGCCCGTGCGACGGCCCAGGTACAGGCCCAGCAAGTAGAAGGCGGTCGACTGCGTAGTAAAGGCCTTGGTACTGGCCACGCTAATCTCGGGACCGGCGTGGGTGTACAAGACCGCATCGGCTTTACGGGCGATACTCGAATCAACCACGTTGCAGATGGCCAAGACCGGAGATCCGCACTCCCGGGCCA
>JAJRWY010000050.1 GCA_024276575.1 Candidatus Binatota bacterium | reverse complement strand
ATGCGTCAATGTGTAAACCATGTCTCCGGTACGTTCTGTCGGCTATGTCTCGGGTAGGACATGGAAATAGTTCACGGGTTGCCACGCCGTAGACCACAGGGCGGGTGTGGCAATACGTCCCGTGGCAGAGCTTTCATGAATGATGCCGGTTAATGCCGGTCCAGGCCTGTTCCGGCCGGTAACCCCACACGAGTCTTTACAGCCTTTACGATCGAGCGCGGTTACGATCAATCGCCGATGAAGGCGATCTGAATTCCGCCCAGCGGCAAAGGCAGCCCGACGATGCGGCCGCCTTGTACGGCCTCGTGCGGATCCTCCATGGATACACGGTTGCCGCGTAAGAACTCGACGGTGGCGTCGAGTTCGTCGCTTCGCAGAGCCAGACCCCACAGCGCATTGGCTTCTCTGCGTGGAGCCGGCTGCGCAGGCCCCACTACTTCGAGTACGACGCTTCCCACTTTCATATAGCAGTGGCGCCTATCCTCGATGCAGCGCCTTTGCGTTTTCAAGGAGAAATTCATCTCGTACGCGCCGGCGACCTTCTCTACGTCGCCAGCGACTATGACCAAGTGGTCGATCCCGCTTACACGGTTGGGATGATCGATCGCGGCCCTGTCACCGTGCTTGTTTCCGGCCGTGGGAAGCGCTGCTGTACATGAATCCACGGTTTCCAAAAGGGTACAGGCTCCCGGGGTAAGCGCCGGCGGCAACAACAACAGGGAATCCGAATCCGCTGCTCGCGTTTCCGTCTCGGGGAGACGGGTTCGTGACAGGGTTTCTATTATTCGCGCGGTCCGGGAAGTGTCGTTGCAGCGCCATGTCCAACCCAGCAGTCCGGCGCCGCCGTTGAGTTTATCTTCGGCTGCGGCTGCTAGGCGCGGGCTTCCTTTTGCCGCCAGCGGGTTTACGAAGCTCAGCGGGAGGCCATTCAACTCCACATTGAAGGATGGACACGAATCAAAGTAGGAATCGGCGCCAACTTTGAAGCCGAGTTTGCGCCAGACCATGGACGCGGAACGTAGCGACGGTACGGCGGCGAGGACGCGTCCCAATCCGTCCACAACGCGCCTGGACGAGTCCGTGGCGGCTACGCCGGATTCGCCGTTGCATTGCGAGAGGTCTCGCTCGTTATCAGTTTTTTGTCGGACCGACAACTCGTTCATTGGAATGCGTATACCCGCCGCTGTTCCCCGCTTCAGAGGAATGACGCGCAGACCCCTGTCATCCGGCGTGGCCCGGCGTTTCGCCCCTAGGGTGTACTGCGGTCTAAACTCATTGACTCAATCGATGTAACTCTTTACCCAATTCAATTACAAGGGGCACCTTATCGACGACTTAAAAACATCCCTGCAACGCTTCATCTCCTCTAAACTGGGTTTCGAGGCCGAGGTTCGTGCTTTCAGGCGCTTGTCCGGCGGGGCCTCTTGCCACATCTACGGTTTCGACGTGCAGCCGGGTTTAGACGGCGGGGTCTCGGCTTTGGTGCTGAGAATGGATGCGCCCACCGGCAGCGTCGAAGGCAGCCGCTACGCCGAGTATCGCTTGCTGTTGCTGGCCATACGGGCAGGCGTGACGGTACCGGCGGTTCACTACTACGGCGACGAAAGCGAGGGACTCGGCGGTAGTTTCATCATAATGGACCGCGCCGGGGGCGAAGCCTTGGGGCGGCGCTTGTTGCGGGATTCGCGTTACGTACGTACTCGCGAAGTCCTGCCTACTCAGTTGGCGGCGGAACTAGCGCGGATTCACGCCATAGTTCTCGACGATACGGCGCTGGACTGCCTGCGAAGCACTTCTTCCGGCAACTCCGCTTGCTCCGCCCAAGAGGGCTTGCTGCGTTTCCTCGAGATCTTCGAGACGGTTGCGGGCGGCCGTGCCTATCCCGTGTTGACTCTAGCTGCCCGCTGGTTGAAAGCCCGCGTGCCGGCGCTTTCGCATCCTGCCTTGGTGCACGGGGATTTCCGTATCGGCAATGTCATGTTCGATGAGCAAGGGCTTACGGCCGTTCTCGACTGGGAGCTTGCGCACCTGGGCGATCCTCTGGAGGATCTCGGGTGGCTGGCCGTCAGGGCTTGGCGCTTCGGAGCCGATGCACAAGCGGTAGGCGGTTTGTGTAGCCGTGAAGAGTTCGCCCGGCTCTACGGTGAGGCTGCGGGTGTCGAGGTTGATATGGAGTCCTTTCGTTACTGGGAAATCTACGGAAACTGGAAATGGGCGGTCATCTGTTTGATGCAGTGTGCACGGCATCGTGCGGGCCTGCGCCCCGACCTGGAACTAGCAACGATAGGACGGCGGGTAGCCGAGACCGAGTGGGAGATTCTCGAGTTACTCGAGGGAGTTTAGGCGATGCAGCAGCAACCTTCGGCGCTGGAATTGCTCGAGGCCTTGGAGGTGTTCCTTCGCGATGAGGTGGTCGCCGCGCTTGAAGGCGGGGCACGGTTTCGCGCCCTGGTTGCGGCCAATGCAGCGGGCATCGTCTCGCGGGAACTGCGGCTGGGGCCGGATGCGCGCGAGGCCGAATGTGAGCGTTTGCACGAGTTGCTGGGGCGTCCCGGGTCTTACCGGCCGGGTACGGGTACTGATGCGCTACTGGCCCGGATGAACTGCGAACTCATCGAGAGAATAGAGGCCGGTGAGGCCGACGCGGGTCCGTGGCGCAGCCGGTTGATCGAGCATTTGCGTGCCACCACTGCCGCCCAGCTCGAGATCGATAACCCGAAGTTTCGACGCTGACCTGCACGTTTTCAGCGTGACAGCTCTGCTACGAGCGCAATCGCTGGCCGTAACTCGAGGCAATTGCCGCTGGCTGCTTGGCGGTCCGCCTAGCCCAAGCGTGCCGCTAGGTCGGTTTTCTCCCAGGGGAACAATCCGTTCTCTGCTTTACGGCCGAAATGGCCGTAGGCGGCAGTCGGACGGAAGATCGGCCGCTTGAGATCAAGACATTCGATAATCGAGGCCGGCCGGAGGTCGACTTCTTCCTGAATCTTTTGTGCCAGCAGGCTGTCGGCGCCAGCGGCGGTTGCGAAGCTGTTGACGTGCACCGAAACCGGTTGCGCGACGCCGATCGCATAGGCCAACTGCACCTCGCACTGCCTGGCCAGTCCCGCGTGCACGATGTTCTTGGCCAGGTAACGAGCCATGTAGGCCGCCGAACGATCGACCTTGGACGGATCCTTCCCGGAAAAAGCGCCGCCTCCGTGGCGTCCCCAACCGCCGTAGGTATCCACGATTATCTTGCGTCCGGTGAGCCCGCAATCACCAGAGGGTCCTCCGACCACGAAGCGTCCGGTGGGATTGACGTGATATACGGTATCCTCGTCGAGCAACTCGGCGGGCACGATAGGGGTGATCACTTGCTCCCTGACGTCGGAGGTTATTTGCTCCAGCGTGGCTGCATCGTCGTGCTGCGTAGAGATTACCACGGCGGTGATCTTGTCGGGCTTGCCTTCACGGTAACGGATACTGACTTGCGACTTCGAGTCCGGCTTGAGGTAGGAAATCGTGCCCTGCTTGCGAAGCTCCGCCAGCTTTGCGACCAAGCGTTGGGAAAGCGATATCGGCAAAGGCATGAGTTCCGGAGTTTGGTCGCAGGCGTAGCCGAACATCAATCCTTGATCGCCGGCGCCTTGTTCTTCGTGCAGGCCTTGGCCGGTGGTGACACCTTGCGAGATGTCGGGCGACTGGGCGACCAGGCGGGTCATGATCTCGCAGGTATCGGCATCGAATCCGTCGGTGCCGACGTAGCCGATTTCGCGGATCACACGCCGTGCCAACTGCTCGTAGTCCACTTGTTCGGCGCTGGTTATTTCTCCGGCCAGCACTACCAAGTTGGTGGCGGTCAAAGTCTCGCAAGCTACGCGGCTGGCGGGATCTCCGCCGATATGCGCGTCGACTACGGCGTCGGAAATCTGATCGGAAACTTTGTCCGGATGGCCTTCGGAAACGGACTCGGAGGTGAAGATGAACTCATCGCTTGCCATGGCAGCGAGAACTACAAGGCGCGCGGAGGGGGGTCAAACGGTGAAAGCGGGCACGGCCTTCACCGTGCCCCGCCCACTTATTCGGCAAAATTACGGCGAATCAAGCGTCCCATGGCTTCCACCGCCTCGTGCGCGTCTTCGCCTTCGGCCGACACCGTGATCTCGGTGCCTTTCGCTGCCGCCAGGGTCAGAAGGTCGAGCACGCTGGAGGCGTCGGCGCTTACCGTGCCCGAAGTTATCGTGACCTTGGAAGCGAACTCTTTGGCCGTACGAACCATGATCGCGGCTGCCCTGAAATGTAGGCCCAGTTCGTTGGTGATCGAGAAATCGGCCTGAGCTTTGTTCTTGTCCTTCACGGGCTGGCCCTGTCGATATCGCGATGGCGAACGATGGCTGCGACCCCCGAGCAACGCAGCCGCGATGCGAGTTCTTCGGCGATGGCGACCGAGCGGTGCCGCCCGCCGGTGCATCCCAGAGCGATGGTGAGGTAGGCTTTGCCTTCTTCCGAGTAGCAAGGGAGCAGGAAGCTGATCATGTCGTAGAGCCGCTCGAGAAACTCCGAAGCCAGTTCACGTCCGAGCACGAAATCGGCCACCTCACGATCAAGACCGGTCTTGGCCTGCAGGTGCTTTACGAAGTAAGGGTTGGGGAGAAAACGCAGATCGAAGACCAAGTCGGCGTCGGCTGCGATGCCGTACTTGAAGCCGAAGCTTTTGACGGTGACCTGGGGCCCCTGCGGAATTTCTCGATGCTCGACGATTTCTTCACGTATGCGCCGCCGCAGTTCATGAACGTTCAGCGAACTACTGTCGATGACCGCGTCCGCCGCTGCACGAATGGGTTCGAGTGCCTGCCGCTCACCCTTCAAAGCTTCCTCGAGCCCGCCGCCACGTTCGAGCGGGTGGCGCCGCCGTGTTTCGGAAAACGGTGGATGAGTACATGGTCGTCGGCATCGACGAAGATCAAGAAAACGTGATGCCCCGCTGCTTCGACCTCGCGCCGCACGGACTCCCAACTGCGAACGTAGGCTTCGTCGCGCAAGTCGATTCCGAGCGCGACCTTGGACATCCCGACGCCGGTTTCCACGCACAACTCGATGAAGCGTGGCAGCAGCGCGGTCGGTAGGTTGTCTATGCAGTAGTACCCCGCGTCTTCGAAGGCGCTGATCGCCGTGGATTTGCCGGAACCGGACATCCCGGTCACGACGACCACGTCTACGATGCGTGACGGGGCGGTTTTAGTCGGCATTGCCAATGAAACCCGCTCGCGAGTCAGGACGGTTCAGGCCGCGCCCGTTCCTCCTCATCGATCAGCGAAAGTACCTCGTCGGGCGTTTCGGCCGCCAGAAGCGAATTACGGAACTCGGGGTTCTTGAGCAAACTAGCGATGTGGGCAAGCCAGCGCAGATGCAAGGATGGGTGGCTTTCCGGAGACACCAGCAGAAAGAACAGCTTGGTCGGCTGTCCGTCGACCGAACCGAAGTCCAAACCGCCGGAGTTGCGTCCGAACACCGCCAGCACTTCTTCCCCCAGGGATACCTTGCCGTGGGGAATGGCAATGCCGTCGGCGATTGCCGTGCTGCTTGCCTCTTCACGCTTGACCAAGACGTTGATGAGGTCTCCGCGGTCCACATCCGGCCGTAGATCGATCAAAGGCTGCGCGAGCGCTTCGAGCACTTCTCGCTTGGAGCTTCCCTCGAGATCCAGGACCACGCACTTGGGGTTGAGTATTTGTGCAATTCGCATCGACGATCCCGCTACGCGTTGGGGGTTATCAGCCCGTAATTGCCGTCGTTGCGGCGATAAACCACGGAAATCGACTCGCTTGCGGAGTTCAGGAAGACCAGGAAAGCGGCGTCGCTCAGTTCGAGTTGTAATACTGCATCTTCTATCGAGAGCGGCTTGGCCGGCATGTTGTCGGTTTCGATCACCTGCGGGGTCTCGGAATCGTCGCCGACGTTGTGTTCGATGACCTCGACCGGAATCATGGTCGGCTCGAAGCCCGGTCCGCTTTTGACTTTGCGTTTGTTGATCCGGTCTTTGTGCTTGCGAAGCTGCGATTCGACCTTATCGATCGCCAAGTCGATCGCCGAATACAGATCGCCCGTGGATTCGCGTGCCGAAATGTCGAAACTGGCCGCGTGGATGTTTATCTCCGCCTCGTGGCGGTGTTTGTTTACGCGCAAGAAAGCCTGGGCGCTCTCGGCGTTGCGCAGGTATTTCTTGGTTACTCGCTTGATCTTGTCGTTCAGGTAGTCGCGAAGGGCATCGCTGGGATCAACGTGCCGAAAAGTTACGGTTACTTGCACAGAAAACTTTCCCTCTCGGCGGTCCGCTACTGCTCAGTCGAGCGCGACCAACCGCTTTCGTTTTGAGGATGGGAGGACCCCTAATCCTTCGCGGTATTTCGCCACCGTACGCCTTGCGATGTCAATGTTTTCACGACTCAGTTCTTCGGAGATATACTGGTCGCTGAAGGGCTTGCGCGGGTCCTCTTTGCTTATCAAGGCCAAAATCTTCTGTTTGACGCTTTCCGACGATACTTCAGATCCGTCCATGCCCTTGAGACTGCTGGTGAAAAAGTATTTCAGCTCGAAAATGCCCTGCGGAGTGTGAACGTACTTGCCTGAAGTCGCGCGGCTTACCGTCGATTCATGCATCCCGATGTCGTTGGCCACATCGCGCAGGACCATGGGTTTGAGCCGGTTTACGCCCTTGAGCAGAAACTCACGCTGAAAGCCCACGATGCTTTCGGTTACTTTACGCAAAGTCCGTTGGCGTTGCTCTATCGAACGTATCAGCCACACGGCCGAACGGTACTTGTCACGCAGGTAGGCTTTGGCGTCGTGGTTATCTCCGCCCTGCTTTACCAGCCGGCCGTAGCTCGGGGAAACCTGCAGGTTGGGTAGCCCCTCGTCGTTCAGTACTACTTCGAACTCGTCCCCGATACGGAAAATATAGGCGTCGGGAGCGATATAACGGATCTCGTCAGCCGCTAGCTTGCGTCCTGGTTTGGGATCCAGCGTGCGGATGATCTTGTGTGCTTCGACGATCTCTTCTTGGGTGGTTCCGAGGGCCCGGGCAATCTTGTCATAGCGTCTTGCCTCGAGTTCCTTGAGGAAGGAATCCACCACAATCACCACGTAGTCGTCGCTTTCGTAACCGGTGATGCGTAACTGGCTCAGCAGGCAATCGCGAAGATCGATGGAAGCGCAGCCGGGCGGTTCGAGTTCCTGGACGAAGCCCCGGGCTTCGTTGACCTCGTCGACCGAGCAAACCGCGATGAAAGCAATCTCCTCGACACTGCTACTGAGGTAGCCGTCCTCGTTGAGATTGTGGACGATGACTGTCGCTATGCGGCGCTCCTCGTCGTTCATCATCAACAACGCGATCTGGTCGAGCAGGGCTTCGGTCAGGCCGCCCTCCGGTGCCGGGGAGTTCTCGAACAGGCGCGAGCGGTCGTCGTCGCGGTCGGAGCCGGCACCGACGGAACCGTGGAAGTCCGAGCCTTGCCTTTCAAGATATTCGGCCCAGTCGATCTGCGAAAGATTGTCAGCTTCGTGGTCGTGGTCAGGGGTGGCCGCTTCCGGTGTCTCGGATTCGGACTTTTCGAGGTCGCCGGTTCTCGAGGCCTGTTCGGCGGGT
>JAJRWY010000049.1 GCA_024276575.1 Candidatus Binatota bacterium | reverse complement strand
GCCCGCGGCAAGTGCCTGCCCGCGGCGTGTGTTGGAGGCGTACTTGGCTGCGTGCGTTGGCTGCGTGTTGTGACTTGTGCGGAGCCGGACTAGCATAATGTGCTACCCCGGCCGGGCGGATGGAGCCCGGCCCTATCCGAGGAGAGAGTAATGGAAGAACTTACGCTGAGTCGCGACGTTGTCGCTATTCAGATTCCGTCCGGCGAGAAAATGACCCTTGACGAAGGAACCGACTTGTACATGACCCAGGCGTTGGGCGGGTCGTTTACGGTGCAGGTACCGTTGTACGGTGGTTTGTTCCGCATATCGGGCCGCGACGCCGACGCCATCGGAAAAGAGGTTCCCGAAGAGATCAAAGCGGTGGACAATGCTGGCGACAGTCTCGAGGAGAAGATCGAGGCCGCGCTCAAAAGTTGCTATGATCCGGAAATTCCCGTCAACATCGTAGATCTGGGCTTGGTCTACGATACTCGCGTGGCGGAAGATCCAGACAGTGGAGCCAGCGTGAACGTGAAGATGACCCTGACCGCTGTCGGCTGCGGTATGGGCGCTTCCATTGCGGCTGATGCCGAGGAGCGGATCCGCGAGATCGAAGGTGTTGCAGACGCCCGCGTGGATATCGTTTGGGATCCTCCTTGGAGCCCCCAGATGATCTCCGAGGAAGGCCGCAAGAAACTCGGGATCGCCTGAATTGATTTCGTTTTGAAGCCGGCCCCATGTTTCCGTGCTGCCGTTCGTGTGGGGCGCTGCACTGCCCGCCGTGTTATAGCGTAGGCCCTGTACGTCAGGGTGCGGTCTTTGGGTCAACCTACGGCCCTGCGCGTCAGTGTGCGGCCCTGCGTGGCTTTACGGTAAGGGCTTTGCTGTAAGCTGAGATACGAAGGACGGGCTCGTGACTTGTTGCGGAGCCACGCCGGGCTTTACGGTAGCGGCTTTGCAGTAAGGTGAGATAGCCACGGCCCGGGACGGCAACATGAGGCCGTTGCGGCCCGGGTGGGACAATGTGGCAGAGTTATCCTGTGCAGCTTGTGCCCCTGTGTAGCCTGTGCAGCCTAGTGTTGGCGAGACCTGTACGATCGCCGGAACGAACAGATAAGAGAGACGATTCTATGATTATTGTCACCAACCGTATTCCGGTAACTCCCGGGTATGAAGAAGAATTCGAAGAGCGCTTTCGCAGACGGGCGAAACTCATAGACCAGGAACCGGGCTTTATCCGCAATTTCGTCTTGCGTCCGGTTTCGCGCAGACGCGATCCCGCCACCGGGGGGTGGAAAGAGAGCGACCAAACCGGCTATTACTTGGTTCAAAGCTATTGGGAGTCGGAACAGGCGTTTTGGGATTGGACCTCGAGTGAGAGTTTCCGCAAGGCCCACAGCGAGCGACCGAATCCGAAGATGTTCGCCGGAGCTAACATCCTGGAGATCCACGAGGTGGTTTTCGATAGCCGCGATGGAGCCGACTAGAATCATGGCCGCAAAGGCGAACAGGGTAGCGCTCGTGTTTGTGCGGGCGGCAGCGGCCGCTTTCCTCGCGCTGCTGTGCTTGCCCGTTACGTCGGCGGCCTTGATCGTCGCCACTACGGCCGCCGACGTATGCCCGGCCGCAGCCGATCCCTGTGTAATCTCTGAGATTGTCGATATGCAGCCGGGCGCGCTGCTGGATTTTGGCACGCGGGCTGTGGAGGTGAGCGGTGCGGGAAAACTTTCCGTTACTTCCGGTAGTGCTACCTTACGTTGCGGGCAATTGACCCTCGGGGGGCAAGGCGCTTCGGCTGTGTCCCAGGGCTTTGCCTCAGCGTCGCTGGCGTTACAAGCCTATCGACGCTGTTCGGGGGATTCCTCGATTCGCTGCCTAGAGGACATCGCGTGCAGTCTCGGTTCCTGCACGAAAGTTTGTAGCAACGATCCTTCACGGAGCTGCCTGATTAACACTCACTGTACGTCACCGGGCACCTGCAGCGGACCCCGCGCCTGTTCGCGCGACACGGCATTTTCCTGCTCGGTAAATGCCGATTGCGGTCTTGGCAGTTGCTCGAGCGGTAGCGGAGAACTGTCGATAGCTGCGCCGATCATCGGCCGTGCAGAGTCTCCGGCCACTATAGAGCTGACGGCTGCAGGCAATATCGTGGTCGCCGCTGCCATCGATGCCGGTGGCAACACTCCGGATTCCGACGGCGGTGATATAACTCTAGATTCCGGGGCTGCCTCCGTAACGGTGGCGGCGAAGGTTTCGGCGGATTCCGGGGGGCAAGGCTTCGGCGGCACTGTGACGCTGGGAGCGCTGCTGGATGTAATAGTGGACGCCGAGATCAACGCCAACGGTGGCGACGGTGATGGCGGTTTCGTCGAGATTGACGCCGGCCGTGACGTGATTGTGAACAAGAGGGTCTCCGCCAACGCCATAGTTGGCGAAGGCTACGGCGGCTCGATCGATGTGTATTCGGGCCGTGACCTTGTTGTGCGCGGGAGTTCCGGTAACCGGACCATCTTTGGCCTCGACGGGAGCAAAGCGGGAGGCTTTGGCGGCGACGGTGGGGAACTGCTGTTTGCCGTAGACGGAAACATCGATTTCGGTGAATTCGCGACGGTCTCGTCGAACGGCAAGCTCGACGGCTTTGGCGGCGCGGTCAGTTTCGAGGCGGGTGGCGATTTGATCCTGGCCGGTGATATCGACGCTCGTGGCTTGGGAATCGAGGGGGCCGGCGGAGATGTCAGTTTCCTCGCCGGAGGCGCGGCGACGCTGGCGCCGACATCTCTCATTCGCGTAAGCGGCGGTAGTTCCGATGCGGGAACCTTCGATCTCGTGAGTGCCGGAGATTTGCAGGTTGCGGGCAGTATCGATGCTACGGCGCGGAAGGGTGGAAGCGGCGGCGACGTGTCGCTGGAGAGCGGATCGACTGCAACGGTTTCGGGCCAACTCAACAGTAACGGGGACCTGACCACACTCGAGTTGAAAGCCTGCCGTATCGTCTTGCAAGCGAGCGCCCTGTTTATGAATGCTGCGGTCGACGGCGAGAACCGGCTTACCGCACGCGAAAGCATGAGCCTTGAAGCCGGCAGCCAACTTCGCAGCGACGTCGCGACGGGTGACAACCTGTTGATCTACCGTGATCAGGCCAAGCCGCCGCTGCGGGCGGGAGTCGAGGTTCCGCCCGCGACGCTACTGCTCAGCGAAACGTTGCAGGGCTGCCCGGTATGTGGCAATGCGGAAGTCGACCAAGGCGAGACCTGTGACGACGGCAACACCGTGCCGGGTGACGGTTGCTCCGCCGATTGCCAGGTAGAAACGGCGAGCACCACTACGACCACGAGCACCACGACTACCTTGCCGCTTGCCACGACCACTACGATGCCGGGTGGCGGGATAATATGCGGCGATTGGGACGGCAACGGGACGGTACTTGCGACCGACGCGCTGGCGATCCTACAGGCCGCGGTATCGAGTGCCCCCTGTGATCCACGGCGCTGCGACGTCGACAGCAACGGAAAGATCTTCGCGAGCGATGCGCTGGCAGTTCTGCAGTTTGCGGTCGGCCAGCTCAGCCAGCTCAACTGTCCGCAGGCGGCTGCTGCTGCGGCGTGGGTGTCGATTGCGACGACGGTGTCTTCCACGACTTCCTCTTCTACGACAAGCGTTACGCTGGAACCGAAGGGACGCTGAAGCAGCGGTTCGATTGGCCTTGCACGAGTAGCCTTGCACGAGCATCGAGAATCGGACCCAGGCCGGACAAAGGCCTTTGGCCCGGCCGGAAAACGCGAAATCTTTTCCTGGGCGATGTTCGATTTCGCCAACTCCAGCTACACCACGGTGGTACTCACGGCCGTTTTCAATGCCTACTTCGTTGGTGTCATTGCGGGCGGGAACGCTGCTTCCTCGCGCGGGTCGGCGACCTTGGCCTGGACTACGGTATTGGCGCTTTCCAATTTTCTGGTATTGCTCAGCGCCCCTTTCATCGGCGCGCTGGCCGACCATCTTGCGTGCAAGAAACGCTTCCTGCTTTGGTCTACTGCCGGTTGTGTCTTGTCCACCGCCGCTTTGTCTTTGGTGGGCCCGGGGGACCTGTTTGCCGCAGCCGTATTCCTGGTTTGTTCGAGCTTTCTGTTCGCAACCGGCGAGGATTTGATCGCGGCCTTCCTACCGGAGATCAGTACGCCCGAGCACATGGGGAGAATCTCCGGCTACGGCTGGAGTCTAGGCTACATCGGCGGTCTGAGCGTACTCGCGTTGTGCCTGTTATATATTCACGCGGCCGAGGCCGCCGGGGCCGGTCCTGAGCAGTTCGTCCCACTAAGTATGTTGATAGTAGCCGGCTCCTACGCCTTGGGTTCTATTCCGACTTTCATGTGGCATCGTGAGCGTGCGGTTGCGGGCGACGCGGCAGGCCGTCCTTCGTGGATCGAGGCTTTTAGGCGGGTCCGCAACACGCTTGTCGAAGCCCGCCGCTTCGAGGATCTGTTTCGTTTGTTGCTGTGCATCGCAGTCTATACGTGTGGGATCAATACGGTGGTGGTGTTGGCGGCGATATATGCCCAGGAAGTGATCGGCATGACTTCTACGGAAATCGTTTCCTTGATCCTGGTATTGAATCTTGCGGCGGCGGTCGGTGCTTTCGCTTTCGGCCATGCCCAAGATCGCTTCGGCTCGGTACCAACCCTTGGATTCACGCTGCTGCTTTGGATACTGGCTTCTGGCTTCGGTGTGTTTGCCGAAGACAAGTCCGACATCTGGATAGTGGGGAATCTGATCGGCATCGCCATGGGTGCCAGCCAGTCGGCCGGACGCGGCCTGGTCGGGCAGTTCACGCCGCCGGGGCGTTCGGCCGAGTTCTTCGGGCTGTGGGGTCTGGCCGTAAAACTTTCGGCTATAGTGGGTCCGATGACCTATGGCCTGCTGAGTTATGGCAGCGGCGGTAATCACAGGCTGGCTTTGCTCTCGACGGTGGTGTTCTTCATAGCCGGTTTGGGCCTGTTGCACGGGGTAGACGAGCAGCGGGGCCGCGAGGCGGCGTTGCTTGCTGCCGCCGATGGAGTGTAACGAGAAGACGCATGAAACAAGGCAACTCGTATACCGTGGTTTTTACCGACGGTGCCGCCAAGGGAAATCCCGGCCCCGGGGGATGGGCTGCGATTCTACGTTTTCCTGACGGCAGCATCGAAGAGTTGGGAGGCGCCGAAGCCCACACCCCCAACAACCGTATGGAAATGAAGGCCGCCATCAAGGCCCTCGACCGGCTCGGTCCGCAGTCCGGGCCGGTCGTGATTCATACGGATTCTAGCTACCTAGTCAACGGTGCAACTCGTTGGCTGGAAGCCTGGAAACGGCGCGGGTGGCGTAGCAGCAACGGGGGGGACGTCGCCAACCAAGACCTGTGGAGAACGCTCGACGAACTGCTGCAAGCGCGGGCGGATGGCGCGCCGGTGGTGTGGCGGCAGGTACGGGGGCACGCAGGGGTAGCGGGCAACGAACGTGCCGATAGCTTGGCGTCGGCGTTGGCCCAAGGCGAGGATGTGGACATGTATTGCGGCCCGGAGTGTTCCTACGCTGTAGAGATCGACTGGGAGCCATCGACCGAGCCGGCTCGGTGTACGAGCCGGCGCAGCACGCGCGCTGAGCAGGGCCAGCAGGCCGCAATGAATGCGGACAAGGCTACCGCCAAGCGCCGCTCACGCGCACGTGCCTATTCTTACTTGAGTGTGGTTGATGGTGTGGTGAGGCGGCATCGTAGTTGGAATGAGTGCGAAAGCGCCGTCCGTGGGCGTTCGCGCGCACGGTTCAAAAAAGCCTTGAACCCGGGTGAAGAGCAAGAGATTTTGCGCGACTGGGGCTACTCTCCGAAGGACGTTCAAGACGGCTGAAGCTTGTCTCCACCCCCACCCCCAAGCCGTAGTCTAGCGATGCGACGGCCCGGCTTTTTCCCCAAGCCTCGGTCTAGCGATGCGACGGCCCGGCTTTTCTCCCAAGCCGTGGTTTTGGCGATGCGACGGCCCGGCTTTTCTCCCAAGCCGTGGTTTTGGCGATGCGACGGCCCGGCTTTTCCCCCGAGCCGTGGTTTTGGCTGCGCTATGGCTTGGCTCCGTTATCCGGCCGGGTGTAGACTCTGGCCCCATGACTGAAGGATACCGTAGCCGTACCACCACCCATGGAAGAAATATGGCCGGCGCGCGCGCGCTGTGGCGTGCCACCGGCATGACCGACGCCGATTTCGGCAAGCCGATAATCGCAGTGGTCAACAGTTTTACGCAGTTCGTGCCCGGGCACGTTCATCTTCATGACGTCGGGCAGCGCGTAAAGAAAGTCATCGACGAGGCCGGGGGTGTCGGCGTCGAGTTCAATACCATAGCGATAGACGATGGCATTGCGATGGGCCACGACGGCATGCTCTATTCGCTTCCGTCGCGCGATCTTATCGCCGACAGTGTCGAGTACATGGTCAACGCCCATGTCGCCGATGCCATGATCTGCATCAGCAACTGTGACAAGATTACGCCTGGTATGATGATGGCGGCCATGCGCCTCAATGTCCCCACGATTTTTGTCTCAGGCGGGCCGATGGAGGCGGGAAAGGCGGCCGGCACCCGTGACCGCCACGGCAACGCTTTGCCCGAAAAGATCGACCTGGTCGACGCGATGATTCAGGCGGGCAATCCCGATGTAGACGACGATACGCTCGGCGTGATCGAAAGGTCGGCCTGTCCCACTTGCGGCTCCTGTTCGGGGATGTTTACGGCCAACTCCATGAACTGTTTGGCAGAGGCTTTGGGCATAGCCCTGCCCGGTAACGGCACGGTGGTGGCTACCCACGCCCTGCGCTGGGATCTGTTTGAAGAGGCGTCCGTGCGCATCGTCGAGATGGCCCGGCTCTACTACGAGCATGGGGACGGCAGTGTGCTGCCGCGCTCCATCGCTACTTTCGAGGCCTTCGAGAACGCCATGACGCTTGACGCCGCGATGGGTGGTTCGACCAATACGGTGCTTCACTTGCTCGCAATTGCCCACGAAGCCGGGGTCGAATTCACGATGCGCGACATCGACCGCATTTCCCGGCGCACTCCCTGCCTGTGCAAGGTGGCCCCTTCGTCGAGCTACCATGTCGAAGACGTCAATCACGCGGGCGGAATTGCCACGATACTCGGAGCTTTGGAGAGGGCCGGTAAGATCAATTCCGCGGCCGCTACGGTGTCGGGCCTGTCTATGGGCGAGTTGATCAAAGCCAACGATATCCGTAGCGATAGTGCTACCGACATGGCTCGACGCCGTGCTCTGGCGGCACCCGGTGGAGTTCGCACCATCGAGGCTTTAGCGCAGGATACGTATTTCGCCGAAGCCGATGCCGATACCGTTGGAGGTTGTATTCGCGAAGCGGAAAGCGCCTACAGCGAAGATGGGGGCTTGGCCATACTCGAAGGCAACATTGCGCGCGACGGATGCATAGTTAAGACGGCCGGCGTGGATGAGTCGATCTGGACCTTCGAAGGCCCTGCACGGATATTCGAGTCACAGGAAGACGCCTGCGAGGCCATACTCGGCGACCGCATCGTTGCCGGCGACGTCGTTGTCATTCGCTATGAGGGGCCCAAGGGCGGGCCCGGTATGCAGGAAATGCTCTATCCGACCAGTTATCTGAAAGCGAAGAAACTGGGGACGCTTTGCGCACTACTGACCGACGGGCGTTTCAGCGGCGGAACATCAGGCTTGTCCGTTGGCCACGTCTCGCCGGAAGCTGCGCAGGGCGGGGCGATTGCATTGATAGAGGAAGGTGATCGCATCCGCATAGATATACAGGGTCGAAGCATAGAGTTGTTGGTATCTGAAGAGGAACTCGCTTCGCGGCGCGCGGCCAAAGAGCGGCTTGGAGACGGCGCTTGGCAGCCGGCCGGGAAGCGTCCGCGCATGGTATCGCAGGCTCTCGAAGCTTACGCCCTGATGGCGACCAGTGCGGACAAGGGCGCGGTACGTGACCTCGAGCAGCTAAAGCGTAAATGAATCCGAGCCTACAATATGCGGCTCTCGTGCTCCTTCCAGTAGCGGTCCTTGAGTAGCCGTTTATATAGCTTGCCGGTCGGATGGCGCGGTAGTTCGGCTTCGAAGTCGATACTGCGCGGGCATTTTATCTTGGCTAGATGCTCAGTGCAGAAAGCTATGAGTTCGGCTTCCAGCTCGGGGCCGGCTTCGCTCATGTCCATGGGCTGCACCACGGCCTTTACTTCCTCGCCGAAGTCTTCATTGGGTACGCCGAACACCGCTACATCGAATACTTTTTCGTGGGTGCTGAGCAGGTTCTCCGCTTCCTGCGGGTAAATGTTGACGCCTCCCGAGATTATCATGTTGGCCTTGCGGTCGGTGAGATAGAGGAAGCCGTCCTCGTCGACATAGCCGACATCTCCCATGGTGCTCCAACCCTTCTCATTGTGGGCTGATGCGGTCTTCTCGGGGTCGTTGTGGTATTCGAAGGTTCCGCCCCCGGAGAAAAAAATCGAGCCTGCTTCGCCGGTAGGCAATTCCTCGCCGTCGTCGCCGAGTATGTGTATGTCGCCGGCCAGCGAGCGCCCGACCGAGCCCTTGTGCTGCAGCCATTCCTCGCTGTTGATGGCGGTGAAGCCGTTGCCCTCGGTGCCACCATAGTATTCGTGCAGCACCGGCCCCCACCACTCGATCATCTTTTCCTTGACCGGAATCGGGCATGGAGCCGCAGCGTGAATGGCGACCTGCAGGCTCGACAAGTCGAAGCGTCGACGATCGGCCTCCGGAAGCTTGAGCATGCGAGATAGCATAGTGGGCACCCATTGGCTGTGTGTGACCTTATACTTTTCGATTAATTCCAGAGCGTAGAGAGGATCGAACTTCTCCATGACGATGCAGGTGGAGCCCATGCGCTGAAAAGCCAGATTGAAACGCAATGGCGCCGCGTGGTACAGCGGCGCCGGCGACAGGTAGATGCTTTGCGGTGTGGCACCGTAAAGTGCGGTCACCAGCATTATCAAGGCCGGAGGAGTACCGGCCGGCTCTCCGCTCAGCGGTGCTTTTACGCCCTTGGGCCTTCCAGTCGTACCTGAGGAGTAGAGCATATCCGCACCCTCGAGTTCCTCAGCCAAGGGTTCGGCAGGATAGGATGCGATCGCGTCCTCGTAGCTTTCGAATCCGCGCGGAGTTGCTCCGACAGCGAGCCTTCTCTTCAACCCCGGCACATGCCCGGCCAGGTGTTCGGCGATGTCTGCCATGTACTCGGAACTGAAAAGTACCTTGGCGCCGCAGTCTTCGACTATGTATTCGGCTTCACCGGAAGTAAGCCGAGTGCTGATGGCCGTGTAGTAGAGACCGGATCTTTGCGCTGCCCAGCATATTTCGAAAAAGCTCGGATGGTTTTCCATCATCAAGGCGATGGAGTCACCGGGCCGCAGGCCGGCATCGTAGAGAAGCTGGGCACAGCGGTTGGACGCTTGGTCGAGTTGTGTGTAAGTCGTGGCCTTCCCGCTTTCAGCAAATATGTAGGCCGCTTTGTCGGGCGAGTTCTTGGCATGGACTGCAGGATACATAGGGTCTCCTCCTCGGGATTCCAGGCTCGGGCGGGGTAGGCCCTTGACAGCCCGCCCCTTTCGGGCGTTGCAGCTGTGAAGAGCAAGCGGGCGCATTGTTGTCAGCATGGAGCCCTCATGCAAGGGTCGCAAGCCGCCGCGGGCCGTTTTTCTCGGCGTTCTTCCGCGCTGCCTCTGCCTATCTTGGCCTTGCCGCGTTACTGCCGGTGATTTGGGCGCCGGATTCGCGTAATATTGATGAATGGCTGCCTCCCCGCTAAGCCGCCGTCGGCGGCTCCTGCCTGTGGCTGCGCTCATCTGTAGCGCCTTCCTGCTTGCGCTCATGCCCGCCGGGTTAGTGGCGGCAGAGCGTTTCCGGGCGACGACGCATCATTCCTTCGAGGATGTGGAGCATTGGCGTAAGGTTTTTGACGACCCCGAACGTGAGGCGTGGCAACAGCCCGATCGAGTGATCGCGGCGCTCGATCTCGCCCCTGGAATGACGGTGGCCGACTTGGGCGCGGGCACCGGTTATTTTAGCTCACGGCTATGTAGGGCCTTGGGAAACAGTGGGCTGCTGTTTTCGGTGGAGACCGAAGCAAAGTTGCTCGAGTATCTTCGTGGGAGGGCCGAGAAAGAAGGCTGCGCCAATTTGATTCCGGTACTAGCGTCGGTGGACAATCCGCGGCTGCCGCCGGCCTCATTGGATCTCTTGTTCATAGTCGACACCTTCCACCATATAGATTCGCGTCTCGAGTACTTTCGCTCTGCCGCCTCGACGCTTAAACCCAAGGGGAGGCTGGCCGTCATAGACTGGAAACAGGGGGAGCTTCCGGAGGGGCCTTCCCCTAAGCACAAAGTGTCCGCGCAACAGGTGATCTCCGAAATGAACGATGCCGGTTACCGCTTGGCCGTCCAACATGACTTCTTAAAGTATCAATATTTTCTTGTATTTACGGTGAAACAGTGAAGGGTTGCATGGTGTACTGTCGAAGCCGGCGCCCGGCGGTGGGCCTCGATGGCTGGCGGTGTGCTGCCATGGCAGCAACAGCGGTGGGGGCCATGGCAGCCGCCGCACTGCTGCCGCAGGGTTCGGCCTTCGCGAATCCGCTAACGGCCGTTTCGGTGCTGAATCCCGTGGCGAAGGCGAGGAGTGAATTACTCGCACCGCTTGCCGCGAAACTCGAGCCCGCTTTGCTCGAACGGCTCGAGCGGGGCCATATGACCCGGGTATTGATAGAACTCGACCCCGACGCGGTGGCGGGGGCCGGCGTTTTCGCCCGCCTTGCGAGCCCCGCAAGGCGCTCTGTGCTCTCCGAGTTGAGAGCAACCTTGAATACTGCGTTGCGTGGGCGCGGAGTTTTGGAAGGCCCGGATCTCGCGGCGTTGCCGTATGCGGCGGCTCGTGTGAGCGCCGAAGCTGCAGCCGCGATAGCGGCGTACCCCTGGGTGAAGATGATCGGTACGGATCCAGGCGGCCGCGCGTTGCTCAGGGAAGCCGTGCCGCTGATCGGTGCCGACCTCTTGTTTGCCCAAGGATTCCGCGGTGCTGCCGGCACCGTCGCGGTGCTCGACAGCGGCTACGACAGCCAACACCCTGATCTTGCCGGCGGCCTTCTCGACGAGCACTGCTTTTGTTTGGGGACCAGGACTCCAACCTGTCCTTTCTCTTTCCGCGCGCAGTGCCCGTGCTGTCCTAACGGGGATACAGAGCAGGGCGGTGAGGGCAGCGCTAAGGATGGCTTCGGCCATGGTAGCCACATCAGCGGGATCGTTACTTCCGACGGCATAGTTGCACCGCGCGGTGTTGCCCCCGAGGCCGGCATCGTGGCGGTGAAAGTGCTCGACGATAACGGCAGATTTGTTTCTACTGCCTTCCTTGTAGCAGCATTGGATTGGGTGCGGACTCAACACCCTGAAGTTGACGTAGTCAATATGAGCTTACGCACTGGCGGCGGCGACTCTTCCGGCCCTTGTGACAACTCCGGAGTGGCGGCGCGCCTGTTTCGCGACGCTGTGGCTCAGTTGAGAGCTGCGGGGATTCTGGTGGTTGCGGCCAGTGGCAATGGGGGAAGCAAGTCGAAGATATCGTTCCCCGCTTGCTTGTCGAAGGTACTCTCGGTGGCGGCGGTGTGGGATTCGAGCACCCTGAACCTTTCGTCCGGCTCGGCGCGTTCGTCACCCGTGGTTGATGAGATTACCTGGTTCAGCGACACCAACGCCTTTACCGATATACTTGCGCCGGGCGCGGTCATCGATTCCGTCGGATTGGGCGGTGGAGTGGCCGCTATGCTGGGGACCTCACAGGCTGCCGGGGTGGTGAGCGCCTGCATTGCCTTGTTGCGGAGTATCGACCCCCAGGCTTCCCCGGCCGAAATAGAGTCGGCCTTGAAGGCCTCCCCGGTCAGAATCGCCCGGGAGCAGGGCGGATACGAGATCCCGCGCTTGGATTGTGCGCACGCGGCCGCCTTGTTGTTGCCGCCGACGACGCTGGCGCCCAGCACTACTACTACTACTACGAGTAGCTCTAGCACTACGATACTTGGGGTGCTTTGCGGCGATGCCAATGCGGATGGACTTCTAAGCTCTACGGATGCACTGGCGACACTTCAAGCAGCGGTTGCAGGTGCAGGGAGCTGCGATCCGCGCCGTTGCGACGTCGACGGCAACGGAGTCGTAAGCGTGACCGACGCGCTTTTGGTGCTGAAAGCTGCCGTGGGTCAGAGCGTGGACCTGAGGTGCCCGGCGTCTTGACCTACATTGCCTGTGGAAGCTCTGCTGCAAACCGCGATCGATAAGCAGAGTTCTACCGCGAGGCAACGCTGATTCGTACCTGGGTTGGAAGCTCTGTTGCAAACCGCGATCGATCTGCAGTCCGCAATCCTGGCCCGTTGGCTGCTCGATGGCTCGCGGATCCTCACTTCTGGGCTCTCGCGGCCTAGTGTTGGCCTGCGTTCTTCCTGAACCCCTGCTACGAGCCTCTATCGCCCGCAATCCCGGCCCGTGCTAGTTCGCCCGCTGCGCCGGCTCGTGGGCTTACGGCCCTCGACGTAGTGCCACTACCATTGCGCATCTCAACCCTGTGCGTGGGCCCACCTAGCCGGTCTCACGGGCGCTTGCGACTCGTGCAGGGGTTTCATGAACAATGCGGCTAAGAACAGAGTTGCAAAACGGCATGGGACCGCGATGTCGAACGCTGCCGTAGAGAGTGTGCGCTGAGCCGGGCTTGTCTCGGTTGAGGGCAGTCCCTATTTTGCCGGTTGCGGAGGTATTGGAATGGGAAAGATGAGTCGCGATGAAATCGACCGCTTGCTGGCCGCAGCGGAGATTGCTGTGTTGTCTACGGTGGATGCCGACGGCGCCCCCGAGGGTTCGCCGATTTGGTATATGTACGAGGAGGGCAAGATCCTCATCCATGTTGGGGGAAGCTCCAAGAAGGCTCGTAACGTACGCACCAACCCCAAGGTCTCACTGACCGTGGACACTCGCGTTGCGCCTTACCGCGGTGTGGTCTTGCGCGGGCACGCGGTCATCGCTGAGCCTCGCGAGGAGTTGCGGCGCCGCATGGCGCATCATTACCTGGGTGAACAGATGGGCGCTGCGTATCTGGCCGCCACGCAAGCCGAGGCTGCGGGCAGCGTTCTCATCGAGATGACGATCGACAGCGTATATAGCTGGGATTACTCGAAGGATTTTTGATTATGAAACTCGAGGGAAATAATGCGTTCGTGACCGGAGGGGGCTCCGGTTTGGGTGCGGAAATATGCCGTGCTTTTGCCGCTGAAGGTGCCAGTGTTTGTGTAACCGACATAGACAGGGACTCTGCGGCGCGAGTTGCCGCGGAATGCGCGGCAGTGACAGCAGGCGCGGACTGTTTGCGTTGCGATGTCTCCGACTCCGCATCGGTGGCAGCGGCCTTTGCGGATTTCGACGAGAAGTTCGGACGTCTAGATATTCTCGTGAACAATGCCGGCATCATCCATACCGATCCCGACTATGTCGCGATACAGCAAAAGGGTATGGAGGCGCAGGTAATGGAGGCCATGGCCGGTGGTCCGATCAGCACCCACATGGAAACCATAACGCGGCTGAGCGATGAAATGTTCGACCGCATGTTGAAGATCCACCTTTACGGTACGTTCTATTGCACGCGCGAAGCCCTGCGCCGCATGCGCGACCAGGGCCAAGGCGGGCGCATAATCAACATGGGGTCGATAATGGGTAGCGCCAGTTTGGCCGGCGCCCCCGACTACTGTGCGGCCAAGGGAGGCATCATGGCGTTCACCCGCGCCACCGCCCGTGAAGCGGCCTCGTATGGCGTGTTGGTCAACTCGTTATCGCCGGGTTTCATCGATACGCCTTTGCTCGATCCCATGAACGAGCAGCAGCGCAAGCTCATTGCCATGCAAACTCCGTTGGGAAGGCTCGGCCGGGTCGAGGAGATATCTGCAGCAGCGGTGTTCCTTGCTTCTCCCGAAGCCAGTTTCGTGACCGGGCAGACACTGTCTCCCAACGGTGGGATTCACATGTCACAGTGATCGCGGCTTCAGGCGTGGAACCTTCGTGGGCGGCACGTCCATGCGCGTGGTGGTCGAGATCCGTTAGCAAGCACGCTGGTCGAAGCGGCTGCGTTCTCCGTGGGCGCACGTGGGGGCAACTGCTTGCTCCCGGCAGGCCGGCCCGCACTCTGACGAGTTTAGCTCGTTGATCAGTTGATGCGCAGATGAAGGGTACAGGGCACGCGCTTGGCCGCGACGAGACTCCGTCTGGTGGCTCGCTCCTGCTATGATCGACGGATGAAAGGCTCTGCAAGAGCTGCACTGCTCGTCCTTTGCGCGTTGATACTGTCTTCGCCGGGAAGCGTAGCGGCTCGCAGTACCGTCTACGTCACATCCAAGGCCGACAACGGGGCGGGTACTTTGCGCGAAGCTATCGGTATAGCCAATTCATCGAAACAAGCGCTGAGTATCGTCTCCAAGCTTCCGGCCGGCAGCAGGGTGACCATAGAGTCGGCCTTGCCCGCCTTTAGAAAGGCGGGAACTCACCTGGACGGCAAGGGGATGGTGTTGCACGGCAGCCCGCTTTGCAGGCGGCCGGACGGACGTTTGGGTTGCGACGGCTTGGTGGTGTTGGCTGCCTCCGTCCTCGTGCAGAGGATACGGGTCGAGGACTTTCTCCTCGATGGGATCTCAGTGCGGGGCCCAGGTGCGCGCGACGTGGTCATAAGAGATTGTGAGTGCTTCTACAACCGCGACGATGGCATCGGAATCTCCGACCATGCGACCAACGTGCTGGTGTCGGGCTGTGTGCTCAACGGCAACGGTTTTCGCAAGAAGGGCAAAGGCGTGTTGGTATTTGACGGTGCTCAGGCAGTCCTGCGAAACAATTTGATCAGTGCCAATCGCGACGGTGTGACGGTCAGCCGCCTGGCCCGGCTGCGCATGGAGAACAACTTGGTCCTCTACAACTATGATAAGGGCGTGGGGGCTTCGAGCGGCTGGATAGAAGGCTACGGCAACCGCATAGTCGGCAACGGGCGATCCGGAGCCGCTGAAGCGGCGGTAGGGGCCATTGCGGGAGACGTGGCCTCGGGCGGTGTCGCCCCGCCCAATCGCGACGGATTGCGTGCCGGGCTCGACTCTTCGGTGTTCTTGCAAGATACCGTGATCGCCGACAATGGCGACAACGGCGTGGTCGCTCTCGGGTCGTCTCGCGTGATCCTTAGCGGCGGCAGCATTAGCGGCAATAAAGGACGGGGAGTTTCCGCTTCCGAGCACGCATCCATAGAACTGCGCGAGGTTGAACTGTCGGGAAACCACCACGGCGAGTTCGAAATCATCGGCAAGGAGGCGCGGGTAATCCGCAGGGTGCTGAGCCCGGAAGCCTCGGCTTCGCAGCAGGCTCCTAGTTCGGCCCTACGATAACTAGTCCGGCCCTACGATAATCCGATCGAGGTTAGCAGCGCCGTGCTTCGATCATCTTGACGACGTCGGACATGATCGAAGAGAGTTCAAAATTACGCGGAGTATAAACGCCCGCCACGCCTGCCTTCTGTAACTCCCTGGCATCGTCTTCAGGGATGATGCCACCGACGATGAGCGGTACGTCGCTCATCCCCGCTTCCGACAAGCCCTTGAGCACCTCCGGCACCAAGGTCATGTGAGAGCCCGATAAGATGCTCAAACCTACTGCGTCCACGTCCTCTTCTTGGGCGGTGGCGATGATCTCGGCGGTGGTGAGGCGGATGCCCTGATAGATGACTTCCATACCCGCGTCTCTGGCGCGCACGGCGATCTGCTCGGCGCCGTTGCTGTGGCCGTCCAGGCCGGGCTTGCCGACCAGTAGGCGTGGGGAGCGTCCCAGGCGCTTGCCGAGCTCGGCCACCCTGGATCTTAGCGCGACGACGTCTTCCGCGTTGGACGCGGTCTGCCCACCCACGCCCGTGGGCGCCCGGTACTCGCCAAACACATCGCGCAGGGCTTGCGACCACTCCCCGGTAGTTACACCGGCGCGCGCGCATTCGATCGAGGCGCTAACCATATTGCTAGCGCCCTGCGCGGCGTCTTTGAGAGCGCGCAGAGCCTGGTCTACGGATTCTTGACTGCGGGTGCTGCGATGGGCGTTGAGCCTCTCTATTTGCTCTCGCTCGGCAGCCGGATCGACTTTTATGATGGCGTTGTCGATATCTTGCGTAAGCGGAGAAGGCTCGCTTTCCTGGAAGCAGTTTACCCCTATGACTTTCTGCTCTCCGGCCTCGATACGCTGCAAGCGCTTGGCATTGGATTCGACCAAGCGCTGTTTCATGTAACTGGATTCCACTGCGCCGACCGCGCCGCCGAGTTCGTCGACACGGCTCATTTCTTCGCGAGCCGCCACAATCATTTCTTGGACACGCTGCTCGATTACTGCGGACCCGTCGAAGATGTCGGCATACTCCAGCAGGTCGGTCTCGTAAGCCATTATCTGCTGGGTTCTCAGTGACCACTGCTGATCCCAGGGCCGCGGCAGCCCCAGGGCCTCGTTCCATGCCGGCAACTGCACGGCGCGCGCACGCGCGCTTTTCGACAGCACTACGCCGAGCATCTCCAGTGCAATGCGGATCGCGTTGTTCTCCGGCTGCTGCTCGGTAAGTCCGAGGGAATTGACCTGCACACCATAGCGAAAACGCCGCATCTTGGGGTCGGAAACGCCGTAGCGCTGTGCTCCCAACTCGTCCCACATGCGCGTGAAGGCGCGCATCTTACAGTTCTCTTCGATGAAACGGATGCTCGCGTTTACGAAGAAGGAAATACGGCCGAAGACTCGTGCAAATTGCTCCTCGGTCATGCCTTCGCGTGCGCGCACCTCGTCGAGCACCGCCTGCGCATTGCATAAAGTGAAGGCCAACTCTTCTACCGGCGTGGCCCCGGCTTCCTGCAGGTGGTAGCTGCAAATGTTGATGGGATTCCACTTCGGCATCTTGTTTACGGTGTACTCGACGATATCCCCCGTTAGTCTGAGCGAGGGTTGCGGTGGGAAAACGTAGGTGCCGCGCGATAAGTACTCTTTGATGATGTCGTTTTGAATGGTGCCTTGTAGCGCCGAGGTGTCGGCGCCCTGGCTCTCGCCTACTGCAATGTAGAGCGCGAGCAGCCACGGCGCCGTGGCGTTGATGGTCATAGAGGTGTTCATCCGCTCCAGCGGAATATCGCGAAACAGCGTCTCCATGTCGGCGATGCTGTCCACCGGCACGCCAACTTTGCCGACTTCGCCCAAGGCCAGGGGGTGGTCGGAGTCGTAGCCGGTCTGCGTGGTCAGATCGAAAGCGACGCTGAGCCCGGTTTGGCCTTTCGCAAGATTGTTACGATAAAGCTCATTGGAGGCTGCCGCAGAGCTGTGGCCGGAATAAGTACGGATGATCCAGGGACGGTCTCGAGTTGTTTCCATAGCAGGGAAGGGAAGCTATCAGGCGAGACCCGGATGCTCAACATTCACCTACCGGCCCCGGCGGCGAGCTTTTGCGGGTAATGCAGGTTAAGTGTGGCGGGTGCGCAAGCTGTTCGACTATTCGGTTTATCTGGCTTTCCGCGCGCTATGGGCGCTGCTGAGCCTAGCCTCGCTGGATCGTACGCGAGCCTTTCTAGAGGGCGCTGCAGAACTGGTGATGCGTTTCGACGCCCGCCACCGGCAAATCGTGGCCGACAATCTCGCACTGGCCTTTCCCGAGTGGGGAGCGGAACGCCGCGACGCGGTCATGCGCACGACCTTTCGCAACTGGGGCCGTTTGGTTGCCGAGTTGCTGCATGTTGAAGAAGTAGCGCAGCGTGCCGACAGCCGGCCTTGGAAAGAGCTGTCGGCACTCGTGCAGGGGCATCTTGCCGGCGGCAAGGGCTTGCTCGTCCTCACGGCACATCTCGGTAATTACGAGGTGATGGCTAGGTTGTGGGGCAATACAGGCGGCAGCGTCAGCGTATTTCACCGGACCTTGGAGAATCCCTATATAGACGAGTTTCTGCTTTCCCGCCGCCGGGCAATGCACGTAAACAGCATCGGCCGCGGTATGGTGTTACGTGAGGCATTGCGCGAACTGAACGCGGGTGGGGTTCTGGCCGTTCTCCTGGACCAGAACCAAAGGGCTGGAGCGGGGATTTTCGTGGAAACTTTCGGGCGTGAAGCCTCTACGTCGACGCTGCTGGCCCGGCTTTCCCTGGCTTCGAAAGCTCCGGTGTTGCCGGTGTTCGCCGTGTGGCGTAACGGACAGACGGTTCCGGAATGCGGTGAATTGATCGAGCCATACGCTTGCGTCGAGGGTAGCGCAGGCGGCGCGACGGTGGCGTTGACGCGCGAGGAGAGAATCGCGGCGCTTACTGCCAAGTACACGGCCGAAATAGAGGCCGCCGTTCGCCGGCATCCGGAGCAGTGGAACTGGGCGCACCGGCGCTGGAAGACCCGCCCGCGCGACGAGAGCGCCGCAGCCGTTGGCGGGGAAAGCGCCAAACGCAGGGAAGACAAATAAGCAGTACTTTTGTTCGGTACAGGAACTCATTTGAAATGTTTATGTTAGGGGTGTAGCCTCGCGCTTGTCATCGTAAGATACCCAAAGCTAAGGCCTTTGCCGAATCGGTCTTACATTAGATATTAGGAGGAACTTATAGAGATGGGTGAGGCTTTCCCTCTTGCCAGCAACAAACCCGTCGAGGTCTTGGAGAAAGTCGTCATCCGCTTTGCCGGCGACTCCGGCGATGGGATGCAGTTGACCGGCACGCAGTTCTCCAACGAGTCGGCTCTGGCCGGTAACGACATCGCTACGCTTCCCGATTATCCTGCCGAGATAAGGGCCCCTGCCGGGACCCTCGCAGGGGTCAGCGGGTTTCAACTCAACTTTTCCAGTACCTCGCTACTGACGCCGGGAGAGCGGCCCGATGTTCTGGTGGTGATGAATCCGGCGGCACTGAAGGTAAACCTTCCACACTTGCGCGAGGGCGGTACCCTCATCATGGACGCCGACGCGTTCACCAAGGGCAACCTTCGCAAGGCTGGCTACGCGCAGCATCCTTCGGAGTCGGGCGAGTTGGATGGCTATACGGTTTTCGACCTAGCGATGACTAAGATGACGGCTCGGGCGTTGGCCGATATGGACCTTCCCAAGAAGAGCGTGGTCAGGTGCAAGAATTTCTTTGCCCTGGGGCTATGCTCTTGGATGTTCAGCCGTCCTACCGAGCAAACCCTGGCGTGGATTGCTTCGAAGTTCGCGAAGTCGCCGCAGTTGGTGGAAGCCAACACGCGGGTGTTCAAAGCCGGCTGGAACTACGGAGAGACCACCGACGCTTTTGCCAATTGCTACACGGTCGAGAAAGCCAAGATCGAGCCCGGACTCTATAGCAGTATCACCGGCAACAAGGCTTTGGCTTGGGGCTTGGCCACCGGTGCTGCCAAAGCCGGGCGGCAACTGTTCCTGGGCTCATACCCGATTACGCCGGCGACTGAGATACTCCAGGATCTCGCGGCGATGAAAGAGTTCGGGGTGATCACCGTGCAGGCAGAGGATGAGATCGCCGGCGTCGGCAGTGCCCTGGGAGCCTCTTTCGCCGGTGCCATTGGGGTTACCACTTCTAGTGGGCCGGGGGTCGCGCTCAAGGCCGAGACCATCGGGTTGGCGGTGATGGTGGAACTGCCATTGGTGGTGGTCAACGTTCAACGCGGTGGGCCGAGCACCGGCTTGCCGACCAAGACCGAGCAGGCTGATCTGTTGCAAGCCTTGTACGGGCGCAACGGAGAATCCCCGGTAGCAATCATCGCGCCGCGCACGCCTGCTGACTGTTTCGATGCCGCCATAGAGGCGGTGAGAGTCGCGACCAAATATATGACGCCGGTGATATTGCTCAGTGACGGCTATCTTGCCAACGGGGCGCAGCCCTGGAAGCTGCCGAAGTTCTCGGAACTGCCCGACATCGAAGCCAAGCCTTGGAAGCAGCAAGTGGCGTTCCAGCCCTACCTGCGCGATGAGGATACGCTGGCGCGTCCCTGGGTGAGCCCCGGAACTCCCAACCTTACCCATCGCGTCGGTGGCATCGAGAAGGACTACAACAGCGGCGATATCAGCTATGATCCCTTGAATCACGAACGTATGGTTCATGTGCGCGCGAGTAAGATCGAAGGCATCTCCGCAGATTTTGCGCCTTGCGAGATCGAGGGTTTACAGTCGGCGGAGGTGTTGGTGGTTGGTTGGGGGTCCACCTACGGTGCCATCTCGGAAGCCGTGCGCGCGCTCAATTCCCAAGGATACAGTTTTGCCCATGTCCATCCACGCTGGCTCAATCCGCTGCCGCGCGATTTGGGCGAGATTCTGCGTCGATTCGATAAGGTCATAGTACCGGAAATGAACATGGGTCAGTTGGTTCGCGTAGTGCGCGACCAGTATCTGGTGGATGCGATACCGCTGACCAAGATTCAAGGGCAACCTTTCGGAGTCTCCGAACTCTGTGACCGCCTGCGCGGTATAGTCGAGGAAAACAAATGAGTATTGCGGCTTCTTCGGCACTCAGCCGTAAAGATTTCGTTAGTGACCAGGATGTTCGCTGGTGTCCGGGCTGCGGAGATTATGCGATTCTTGCACAAGTACAGAAGGTCATGGCCGAACTCGGTATCGCACGAGAAAACGCCGTGTTCGTATCCGGGATCGGTTGTTCGAGCCGGTTCCCCTACTACATGAACACCTACGGTTTCCACAGTATTCACGGGCGTGCCCCGGCGCTGGCCAGCGGTATCAAGGTGGCGCGGCCGGAGCTTTCGGTGTGGATCATAACCGGCGACGGCGATGCGCTGAGCATCGGAGGCAATCACTTCGTGCATATCTTGCGGAGAAACCTCGACGTCAACATCCTTTTGTTCAACAACGAGATATACGGCCTGACCAAAGGACAGTACTCGCCGACCTCGAAAAGGGGCCATAAAACCAAGACCAGTCCGATGGGCAGCCTGGATTCTCCGTTCTCGCCGGCTGCGCTTGCTTTGGGTGCCGGCGCCACTTTCATCGCCAGGACGGTGGATGTAGAGACCCAACACCTGCAGTCGATGCTCCATCGGGCGGCGGCCCACAAGGGCACCTCGTTCGTCGAGATTCTGCAAAACTGCGTAGTTTTCAACGACGGGGCGTTCGCCGACGTGAGCGACAGGGGCACGAAGGCTGAGCGGCAGTTGCTGCTCGAACAAGGCAAGCCCATGCTCTTCGGCCGCGATTCGGAGTGGGGAATCCGTTTGCGCGCGGACGCCACGCCCGAAGTGGTGGCCGTAAAAGATGTGAAGCCCTCCGAGATTGCTGTTCACGATGAGACCAACCCCTTCATGGCCCACCTTATGAGCCATATGGAAGGATCGCAGTTTCCGGTTCCGATGGGCGTCTTGCGTGCGGTCGAGGGGGAGGGCTACCCTGTGTATGAAGAGGGAGTCCACCGGCAGATTCACGAGGCCCGGGAAAGTAAGGGGCCTGGCGATTTCGACGCTCTTTATAGAAGTGGCGATACTTGGCAAGTGGAGTAAACGCGGATGGCAAACGAAAGAGAAGAAGTCGGTGAGTACGTAGAGGAGTCTATCACCATACTCGAGGCGGGAGAACAGTCGCGAGTGTTCGACGAGAACATGCTGCGCAACCCACTGTCTTTGTTGGAATTGAGCGCTCCGGTGGTGGTGGAGCCTCACACCTCGGTGCTCGAAGCGGTCAAGAGGATGGAAGACGCCAAGGTCGGTTGCGTACTGGTTGCCGGTACGGGCAAGCTCAAAGGCATTTTCACGGAAAGAGATGTGCTGTTGCGTATCATCGCGAAAGGCCAGGATGCGGTGAAAGTGCCGGTGCGCCAGGTGATGACCGCCAATCCCGAGAGCCTTCGCGAGAGCGACTCGATTGCTTACGCCTTGAACTTGATGAGCATTGGCGGCTATCGTCATATTCCGCTGATCGATAACTCGGCGGCTCCGATAGGTGCGGTGTCGATGCGTGACATAGTGAACTACCTGGTTCGATTTTTCCCTCAAAGCATTTTGAACCTGCCGACTCTTCCACGCGGAAATTACACGCGCGAAAGAGAAGGAGCATAGGTTTGCAGCGAGGCGCTTGCGGCTAAGTAGCGATGAGCGAGGGGCAAAGCGACGATAGCGGGAGCGTTCTAGCGGCCGCTGTAGACAAGCTCAAAGTGGCCGATAGCTTGGAAACCTTGCGTGTCGAAGTCGAAAGGCTCATCGGTAGGATACAGGATGAAGAGGGTGGATGCGGGCAGGGCGCTTCGCAATCTACGGATGCCGGTCCTGCGGGCGCCCATGAGCGTGCAGAGCGACCCGGGGATGCCGGGGATTCAGGCCTGGATGTGGAAATAGGGGCGTTGGGCCGCAAGGTAGAGGCCGCCGGCGAACTCCTGGCTGAATTTACCGATGTTCTCGAAGCTCAAACCGAACGCTTGGAAACGATAGAGCAGCAACTCGGAGACCCGGACGCGGATGCCGGTTTCGACGCCGAGCTTGGCGCTTGTAGCGAGAGGCTCGAGCGTTTGGAGTCCTTACTCATCGAGGTGGGCTCTTTTGCCCCGCCGCAGGAGATGGCCAACTCTGCAGAAGCTGCCGATTCCAACGGTTTGCAGGAACGTATAGACGAGCTTTCCGCTCGCATTAGAGTGCTGGAACAATCACGTGGTACGACTGAGCATAGCCGCTCGGTGGTCATGGTAGTCGATGCACGTCCGCGGCCTCGCGGTGCTTTGAGTCTCGACTTGTCTCGTACCGGTTTCCATGTGCTCGCCGCATGCGATGCTGCTAGCGCACTTCGCCGTCTCGAGCGGCGACATGTGGATGCCGCGCTTTTGCAAGCATCCCTGCCGCCCGGGGAAATCGCCCGGCTATGCGAGGCGATGAGGCCCGCTGATGATGCGGTTCGAGGTCTTGATACGCCTTGCCTCATCTACGGACAGCGCCCTGGCGGTTTGAGCGAATCGGACATGCGGGCTTTAGTGGATAAGTGGGGCGCACGCGAGTATCTGCCCGCCGAGAGCGACACGCTCGCGCTGCTGTCGGCTTTGCTACGCATGACTGAATACCGCAAACGAATTATTGAGTAATACCGGCCCACGTGGCCAATCCGGAAGGTGATTCGCGTATGAATACTGCTCATCAAGGGTGCTGTGAGGCATCTGTTCGTCCTTGCAACTCCAGGGGGTGGCCGTTACGGCGCGCCGCCGGGATGGCATTGCTATGCATGCTGGTCCTGGGCACGTGGACGGTATCGCGGGCGACGACCCAGTCGCCGCTGATGTTGCTGCCGCTGGCGGCTAGCTACCAACTGGGTGGGTTTTATTATGAAGCGCCGCTGTTGGACGGATGGCGGCAAGTGGGTCTGGGCCCGGAAAGTCTCGAGTTGGTCTATGCGGAACAAGTCCCGCCGGATTCGATCAACACCCGCTGCTATGTGACCATCCGGGCATTTCCGGTTTCCGATCCTGGCTTGGTTAGCGACGCTGAGTCACTGGCTCAGGTGAGCCTGCGCCAGCAATTGGAGAAGCGGCGCGATCGGTTGATCGGGTATTCACCGGTTCGTAGAGTCCCTGGCGAAGCGGATATCTACGCTTTCAGCATCATCAGCAAGAATACGCTGGCGTCTAGTGGACAAGACCAGGAAAAGCAGCTGACGGAGGTGTTTTGGGTTAATCTGGCGGCGGATAAAAGCGAATACTTGGTGTTGCATCTGAGTTCGCAGGAAGCTGACGTTCCGACCCAAATCTACTTCGATCATCTCTACGGTTCGTTGGCCAGTTTGCGCCACTCGTCTTCCCGGCAAGCACCCGGCGCCGGGGATGCAGCAAGCGGCAGTGCCGCGGCGGATGCGGGTTCCGGCGTCGTTGGGAGCAGTGGCAGTGCCGCTGTAGGTGCAGTCGGCAGCGGTCCATCAGGAGGCCTAGGCGAGCAGTGACGTCGCCAAGCGGAGAGCTGCGTGATTGCGTGGTCCTGGTCGACGACGAGCCGAATATTCGGGAGACGGTAGCCTTTATCCTCGACGCAGAGGGGATCGAGGTCGAGACCGCAGTCGACGGCGAGGACGGACTTGCGGCCGTCCAGCGCTTGCGTCCTAAGGTCGTGATGCTCGACGTCATGATGCCGCGTATGGACGGGTACGCGGTCTGCAGTGCCATAAAGTCGGACCCGGCCCTGCGGGGGGTCTTTGTCGTGATCTTGACGGCCAAGGGCCAAAAGGCCGACGAGATCGAGGCGCTACGTGTGGGTGCGGACCGCTATCTATCGAAACCGTTCGACGACGAAGTCATGCTGGGAATCATCCGTGACGTGTTTGCCGGTGACGTGTGGAGTCTGCAACGCCCTTGACCGGCTCCGCTGCGAGCAAGCCGGACGCCTGCGCCGCGGTGCCTCCCCGTGCCGCCCAGTCCCTTGCTGAGCCTCGCAGTGCTGCATACTTCGACGACGCGGCTTCGGGGTCCGCTAGAGGCCAAGGCTAGTCGAGATCTTCGGGGGGCGAAAGTTGAGAAATCATGGCGGCGGCGGCGGCGAGGTCTCCGCTGATCTCGATCCGTTCTCCCGCGATCGCCAGTCTTCCGTCGAGTTTCCCGTCGGCGATGGCTAGAAAGTCGTCGGTGCTGAGGCGTATACTGACGTCTGCGTCGCCTTCGTAGCCGGCCTCCCACTTTGCACCTTCGGGAGACAGCGTGAGCAGGTAGTTGCCGCTTTCTTGTCCGCTCAATGCGAACAAGTATGTGGTCGTGCCGCTCGCTCCCGGGGCGCCGTGGGCCACGAAGGCGTCAACTACTTGTTGCAGCCGGGCAGCGTGATCGAGCATCTCGACTTGGTCTGTTTCATTGGTCATGAGGCCTGTTTAGAACTTTCGGTGATTAGCGGCAAACGACAGGGAAACCCTCCGGGCGGCTACGGTCTTGCACGCTGGGGTGTATTGCTGATGTTGGCGCTGGCGGCGGCCGCTTTGTTTGGATCTAACCTCGGTGGCTACGAACTCTGGGATCCCGACGAATCCAAGCATGCCGAGATTGCTCGCGAAATGATGATCGGATCGACCGGTCTCGAGCCCAGCATCAATTTTGAACCATACCATGACAAGCCCTCCTTTCTCTATGTGCTGGTGGCTGCGTCGTACCGGGTGTTCGGTGTCAATGAATTCGCAGCCCGGGTGCTGCCGTCGACTGCTTCGTGCCTGATCCTGCTGGCCCTTTACTGGTATTCGGCGCGGCGCGGCGATGACCCGGAAGGGCTTGCCTGTGGACTGTTGAGCGCGCTGTTACTGGCCTCGACGGCGCTATTCGTGTTCGTGGGCCGCTTTGTCAACTTCGATGCGGCTTTGTCTGCCCTGGTTGCGGGAGCGATGCTCTATTGGGCTGCCTGGGCCGGAGGTGGCCGTGAGCGGAGGCTAGGCTATACGTTCTATGCGCTGATTGCTCTCGGTGTGCTCATCAAGGGGCCTGTGGCGATAGTTTTGGCGGCGGTGCCGGTCTTGTTTGCGTTATTTCGCCGTGATGTGGCTTGGTCGGAACTCAACGTCATTCGTGGCAGTATTCTGGCGCTGTTGATTATCGGGCTATGGACGCTTCCCGTCGCCTATTCCCACCCTGACTACCTGCGCGACTTTATCTGGGATCACAATATTCGGCGTTACACCTCCGGCGACCGGGCCTTTCACAGCAAACCCCTGTACTTCTTCATCCCGGTCTTGCTCGGTGGCTTCTTGCCGTGGTCCTTCCTTTCGTGGGAAGCGCTACGCAGCGCATTGCGCCGCGGGGGCTCTGGGGGGTCGGACCGCGTTCTTGCGGTCTATGTGATCTGGGTATTCGTGTTTTTCTCCGTATCTGTCGGCAAACTCGCCACCTACATTCTGCCCTGTGCCCCGATTTTGGCGCTCTTAGTCGCACGTTTTCTGATCGAAAAACGCTACTCTGAGCCTCGTGCCGCTCGAACACTGGTGTCCTTGGAGGCAGCCGTGTTGTTGCTGCTTCCGGTCGGAGCTGCGGTGGCGATATCGACCGAGTACCGTATCGGCTTGCAGCATGCACTGGTTTTCATGCCAGCCGCTTTGACGGCGGCCTGGGTGCTTGGGAGTGCCCGAGGCCGTGCCTGTGCGACCCTGCCGGCTCAGTGCACGCTGTGTGCGGGTACTATCATTACGTTTCTGTGCTTTTTCCTCGTCACGGCAGCTCCTCTGAGTTCGCACCTGTCCGATGCGGAACTCGCGCGTGTAGCCAAGAGGCAGCCGCAAGCTGCGTCGATCGTGACTTTCGGGGTACGGCCCTACTCGTTTCTGTTTTATTGGGGTCCCAAGGTAGTTTATTCGCAGGCGGCCGAGCGGGCCCGCGATGCCGCATTTTACCGAGCTGCACTGTTCGATGAGCCCGGAGCGCTGGTGTTGACCAAGGACAAGCGTTTGCCGGTTTTTTCCCAACTGGTTGGCGACCCCGGTTTTCGCGAGTTGGCTCGCACCGGCCGCCATGTGCTGCTCGTCCCGGAGTCTACGGCACCGAAAACGCGGGAGCCGGAGCCGCAAGCGCCGTCGTCTGCGCCCTCCGAGAGGCCGGATGCGGCCGCGGTGGCGGATGACGCGCTGCCGCATATTCAGTAGGCGGTTGCCTTCCGAGTTGCGGTTGCTACGATGGCGCCATGAAACAAGTTCTGCGACTCGGCACATTTGCGATGGCGTTTTCTCTTGCCGTAGCGGTTTTTTTGCCGCCTTCGGTGCGAGCCGAAAGGTTGGGACCCGCCGAAACCGTCAAAGCATACCTTGCCGCCATTCAGGCCCATCGCTTCGACGAGGCTTACGATTACGTTTCCACTACGCTCAGGGCGGGCAAGGCCCGCGGCGAATGGGCCAAAGAGCAGCAGTACATAGTCGAAATGGGGGAAGTGAAAATCTTCGGTTTCGACGTTGGGGAAGCCCGAATTGGGGCCGACGGCAAGGCGCGGGTACCGAATCTGCTAAAATCTCAGGACAAGTTTTTGAACCAACTTGGCCTGGACGAGTACGAGCTTTATGAGCTAATAGACGAGGATGGGGCGTGGAGGATCGACCAGCAGACTCTCGTCGAAGGTGCCGATCGGGCTGAGTTCTTCCCCGAGGGCTGAAAGCGGCGAAAAATCGGAGACTTTTGCCGGGCAAGGGAATGGCGGGGCGAGCCCGCGCCATCTTGACATGCCCTATGCGCGCCGATAAATGGTGTTGCCCATTTCCCCAAGATAGATCATGGGTTCGGGTCGTTCGAGATAGTCAGCGTTTGGGTAGAAGCGTCTCGCCAGTCTTCAGCGAGTTTAAGGAGAAAAGTATGAATCTCACTGGCCTTCGTGGTCTGTGCCGCGCCTTAGCACTGTGTTTGGTCGTGCTTACACTGGGCGCCTGTCATGATTCGGGCGAACTCGAGCCTTTGGCCGAACAGAAGATCTATGTTTCAGATCGGTTCTACGATATCGCACTGCTTGGACCCAAGCATGCCATCGTGGTCGGGTACAAAGGGAAGATACTGAACACCACCGATGCAGGCGTGACCTGGACGGCGGTCGACAGCGGTACCAAGCAGCCGCTGTTTAGTATCGGGTTTGCCGACGACAAGATCGGTTGGATCGTTGGACAGGCCGGGACTGTTTTGCATACCAAGGACGGCGGCGAGACCTGGCAGGCACAGGATGCAGGCGCCTACATGGGCGATGACTGCCGTGAGTCAAAGGGGGAAGGTGACAATTGCAACCTGGCGCCGCTTTTCTCTCTTAGCGTAGTCGATGCGAAAACGGCGATTGCGATCGGCGATCGCTCTACGGTCGCGCGTACCGACGATGGTGGCAAGACCTGGAACGTCTATACCATGAAGCCGGAAGGTCTTGATCAGATGGACCTCAACTCCCTGCTGGCTTTTGAAGACCCGGTACTCTACGACATTCAGTTTTTCGACGGCGACAACGGTTTTGTGGTCGGAGAGTTTGGGAAAATCTTTCGAACCCGTGACGGCGGCAAGACCTGGGTAGAGAAACAGGCATCTTTGGTCGGCAAAGAATACTTCGACGTGCTCGACCTACCGACTTTTTTCGACGTTGAGTTCTTGAACCGGGAGGTGGGCTACGTATGCGGGCTCGAGGCACGCATCGCCATGACCACTGACGGTGGCGAAACCTGGGCTTGGCGCCACCACAATGTTCACGAATACACCTCGCCGTTTTATTCCAGCGATATACTTCCCAATGGGTCGGTGTGGACGGTCGGTGCCGGCGGACAGGTCGTGATCGCGCCGGACGGGAGGAACTTCAAACAGGGAAGTCTCGGCACTCAGGTCAACAACTGGATCAGGGAAGTCGAATTCTACGACAACGACAACGGCTGGGTGGTTGGTGGTTTCGGCTTCATCATGAACACCAACGATGGCGGCAAGACCTGGTTCAGGCGGATAGGCTAGGGAGCGGAGAACATGGCTAGGGAAAATAAGGAAGCACTTTACCTACTCGGCGAGCGGCTGATCCGGGCCCGGACTCCGGTAACTATATTGGTAGTGGTTGTCACCGCTTTCTTCGGGTGGAGGGCCTCGCACCTGGAGATGATCACCAGCTTTAGCGAGCTGCTGCCCAAGGGACATCCGTTTATCGAGGTTCACGAGGAATACGCCAAGGATTTCGGTGGTGCCAACAACATCACCATGATGGTAGAAGTCGAAGAAGGAAATATCTTCGACGTTGAGACGCTCAGCCAGATCTATCTAGTCACCTAGGCCGCGGACCGCGTCTACGGCGTAAACCACAACCAGATCGATTCTATCGGCCACCGCACCACACGGCATTTGGCCGTGGCCGCGGCCGGCACTTTACGCTCCGAACCCATAATGATCGGAATGCCGCGTACTGCGGACGATGCAACCGATATCCGGCGCATCGTCCATGAGTCAGAGAACGTCTACGGTATTCTAGTGTCACTCGACGATCGTGCGGCTTTGATCCGCGCCAACTTCATTGAAGGGCGTTTGGATTACCGCCGTATCTTCAACGAGATGAACGAGCGGGTAATCGTGCCGTTCACTGATGGTTGGATCGGAGCGCACCTCGAGGATGTCGACCCCGACCGGGCCGAGGCCATGGGCGTCGAGAAAGGAAAGGGGGTGCTGGTAAAGCGCCTTTTCGAAGGCAGTGCGGCTGAAGCCGGCGGACTGAAGCGTGGCGACGTCATAATTCGTGTCAATGGCAAGGACGTATCTCGCTCTTGGGAGATCAGCGCGGCAGTGGCGCAGGCGCGAGACAAAGCCGAGTCCGTCACGGTAGACTACGTGCGTCATAAAGAAGCCGGGACTGCCACGATCACGGGAACCGGCTCGGACATCAACATCTGGGCTGCCGGTGAGCCGCGGCTTTATGGATGGGTCTATAAGCACTCTGCGGAGATTTTCCAGATCTTCATAGCGGTCACCCTGTTCGTCTGGGTGCTGCTCTACTTCTACTTCCACGATTGGCGTGGCGCGTTGCGTCCCACCATCACCGGCGTGATCTCGGCCATCTGGGGTCTGGGTTTCATCGATATCATCGGTTTCGCGCTTGATCCGCTGGTGCTGGTCATCCCGTTTTTCATTACCGCTCGGGCGGTGAGCCATTCGGTGCAGATGCACGACCGCTATTACGAGGAGTACCACAAGCACAAGGCCAGCGGTGATAAGCGCAAGCACGATGCCATCGTGGCCTCATTCGCGGAAATGTTTGTGCCTACTTTGTCCGGAATCATCACTGACGCCTTGGGGCTGTTGGTGATTATGCTGGTTCCGATCGTGATGTTGCAGAAACTCGCGGTGACCTCGTCTTTTTGGATCCTCGCTATCACCATCTCGGAGTTGCTGCTCAACCCGATAGTCTACGACTTCCTCAATCCTCCCGAGGATGAGGTTATCGAGAAGCGTCACGATGGCCCTTTCCTTCGGGCAATCAACGCCTTTGCCGATATGGTACTGAGTCCACGCGGCCGGACCATAACCATCGTATTCTGGCTCGGGGTTTCAGTCGTCTGTGCAACTCAGTGGACGAAGCTGATTATTGGCGATCCGAGTGCGGCTTCGCCCTTGCTGTTCATCGATTCGCCCTACAACGCCTCCCACACCAAGATTCAAGGGAAGTTCGGCGGTGTCGAGCCGCTTATCGTGGTCGCGGAAGGCTACGATAAAAACGCGATGAAGTATCCGCAGACGCTCGACACCATGGAGAGTTTTCAGCGCTTCCTGGAGCGTGACTCGGGAGTGGGATACAGCTTTTCGCTTGCCGATATCCTGAGGGCGGTAAACAGCGTCTTCCACGAATTGGAACCGAAGTGGGGTGTCATACCCAATAACTGGGTGGACGTGGGCGGCCTGTTCTTCATTTTCTTCTCAGGCTCGCCGCCGACAGAGACCGCCAAGTACGTGTCGACCGACTATCGAACGGCGCACGTAACTTTCTTCTGCCGCGATCACAAGGGCGACAACGTCAAGCGCATCATCACGCGTTGCAAGCAGTTCATCGCGGAAAATCCGATGGACAAGGCGACCTTCCGTCTGGCGGGCGGTTTGATCGGCGTGCTGGCAGCGGCCAACGAAGAGTTGTTGAAAAACGACGTGATGTTGAACTTACTTGGCTTCGGAACCATCTACGTGGTCTTGATGTTTACTTACCGCTCCTTCGTGGCGGGCATGATAATGCTGCTGCCTTTGCTGGCGTCGAACTTTACGATCAACGCCTACATGGGCTGGCAGAACATGGGTATCAACATCAATACCCTGCCGGTCGTCACCGTGGGGGTCGGTTTCGGTATCGACTACGGTCTCTATATCGTCTCGCGAACCATCGAAGTCTTCTTTGAACTTGAGGGCGAGTATGACGAGTCCGAGACCGGTAAACGTGTCGAAGCGGCGGTTCATCGTGCGATTTGTACGGCTGGTAAGGCCGTGACTTTTGTCTCGGCGACGCTGATCTTCTCGACTCTGTTCTGGTTAATGTCGGAGATCCGTTTCAACGCAGAGATGGGACTGCTGCTGGCCCTGTGGATGACTATCTCTTGGTCGGCTTCTCTGACACTGCTGCCGGTAGTTATCGCAGTGGTCAAGCCCAAGTTCGTTCAGAGGCGTCCCGCGATCGACGCCTAGCCTTCGGACTGAACGGTCCGCCGCTGCCGTTTGCATCCCCAAGGACTGCAGACGGAGACTGCGGGCATAAAAAAGGCCGGACTGTTCGCTCAGTTCGGCCTTTTCATTTGTTGCGGGGAGCCCCCACTGGAATTATAGCGGAGTTGTCCGCAAGTGAGGCGCCCTCCGGGTGCCGGCGCTCGCGGGGGGTGACAGATTGATCGAAGCTCGGGGCTTGACCAAAGATTACGGACTGTTTCGCGCGGTCGACGATGTTTCCTTCACCATCGAAGCGGGTGAGATCGTTGGCCTGCTCGGTCCTAACGGTTCCGGCAAGACCACGATCATGCGTATGCTGACCGGCTTTTTTGCTCCCACGGTGGGCAGTTGCAGCATTGCCGGTATCGACGTCAGGAATGATCCGCGGGAAGCGCACAAGAAGATCGGTTATCTTCCCGAGCGGGTTGCCTTGTACCCGGACATGACGGTCAAGAGCCTGCTCGCCTTTACGGCCAAGGTTCGTGATGTCAGTGGGCGGGTCAGCACCTACGTGGACGAGGCCATGGAAGTGTGCGGCCTCGCCGATATGGGTAAACGCCGTATCGGAAACCTCTCCAAGGGCTACCGGCAGCGAGTCGGCATTGCCCAGGCTATTATCCACCAGCCCGCAGTGCTGATCCTCGACGAGCCCACGGTTGGTCTCGACCCGCGCCAGATCGTGGAGATACGAAGCCTGATATCGAAGCTCTCGGGGCTGGCCACGGTATTGCTGTCTACGCACATTCTTCCCGAAGTAAGCCTTACCTGCCGGCGAGTCCTGATCCTCGATAAAGGCCGCGTCATCGCCCAGGACAGTGCCGAGGGCCTGAGCGAAAAGACCGCCGGCCGTGGCGAGTCGCTCTTGCGGGCCACCGCCCCAGAGGCCGAATTGCTGGCCGCGCTGCGCTCCTGCCCGGGAGTAGAGGATGTCGAAGTGCTGGGCCGCGACGACGGCGGCGTGATCAGCGTTCAGATATCATCGCCTAGCGGGGCTGAGTTGCGCCCGCGCTTGGCCCGGCTGCTGGTCGGTAAGCATTGGCT
>JAJRWY010000048.1 GCA_024276575.1 Candidatus Binatota bacterium | reverse complement strand
TTTCTCATCACTGCATCCGCGCTGCTCTGCCTACGAAGTAGTGGGACAGACCTGCGACCAACAGGGCGACAACGATGGCGCCAATGAGGATAGCGATTGTTTTTCTTGTACGGCCGAAGCTACCAACGCAGGCGCTCCGTGTGCCGGTGCCGGCGGTGCACCTGATGAGACCCTGTGTGATTCGCAATGTTACGACGATGCCAGCGGCATGCCGGTGGTGCCCCAGACTCTGTGCGGCCGGCAAAGCGATTGCGCGGCCGGCCAGACCTGCCGCGGCCGCTGTGACGGGACCGTGACTTGCCGCAAGATCAACCAGGGCCCGCCGCTTCCGCTTTCGCGGGGAGGAACCGCAGTCTGCAATATAACGACTTTCTTCTCCGACGTTGTGGGAACCTCCGACATTGTCACCGGGGAGACCTCCAAGAGTTACCAATTGAGGACCAAGGTGCATCTGTCTTCCCAGGTTTCGCTTCCATGCCCGGTTTGCGGAGGCGTTTGCGCTGGTGGTGCACGCGACGGTTTGCTCTGCCAGGGCACTTGCGACGTTAGCGGTGCGCCTTGTCGATTCGACAGTGATTGTACCGCTCCCGGAGACACCACCTGTACTTCGGATTCGCCGGTGGATTGTCCGCCCTCGGCCTTTGGACAGCTCGGTGTTTGCGACCTGTCGTTGACTTGCAGCAGCGGGGTCAATCAAGGCGAGGCCTGCCGGGTGGAGGGTGAAAGCGAGTTTGGTACAGTTTCTTCCGATTGTCCGCCTGATCCGGAGTCGAATCTGACGGGTGACGGTATTGAGATTGGTTTCGCTCCGGTAGTGAGCGGGCTGGTGAGTCATCCGCCGCTAAGCCCATGCACCTGGCCGGGATTCGGGAATTTTGGGTGCCCTTGCCCCTCCGGATCCTCGGCTTCGGCGCGAGCGACCAAGCCCAATCTCTGCGACCCGGCATGCGATGCTGCCGGTCCCAATTTCGGACTCGGCTGTGCTACCAACGGCGCCTCCGGTTCTTTCACGGTGTGCGTTGGTGGAACCGAGGCAGGGCAGGCTTGCGACGAAGATACCGATTGCTCCGGCGGCGGTACGTGCAGCGGCAACCCGCTGCATTGCACGGCTGGAGGTGCCGATAGATTGCAAGCTCCGTGTAGTGTGGACGCCGACTGCGACACTAGCCCGGGTAGCGGAGATGGGGTGTGCTCGGACGCCTGTCCAGGTGGCCGCTGCGTACCGCTTTGTGTTGAGCGTGGGGTTTGCGTCGGTGGTCCGGATGACGGGCTCATCTGCGCGGCCAACGCCGATTGCGCAAGCGGCGGAGTCTGTGGAAACTTCGATCCAGAGGACGGTGCATGCACGGCGGGCCGGGACTACAGTTGTAACGGTCCGGGTCTGACTTGGATCAATTGCGACGAGGCCGACGCGGGCACTCTGCGTGGCTGCGAATGGGGTGCTGACGGAGTGCCCGGCACAGATGACGACGTTGCCGGTGCGGGAACCTGCCGCGGGGGCCCGAAGCACTGCTATTTGGTGGATGCCTTCGGCGTCCACGGCAAGGCCGAAGGCTGTTCTACGCTAAACGGCAAGGGTGATCCCACCAATTACAACAACGTGACCGCCTTTTGCGTGCCCCCGACGGAATCGGCGCAGATCAACAGTTCTGCCGGGCTCGGAGGTCCGGGGCGGCTACGGCAGCGCGGGGTGAACATATCTAATTTCAGCAGCATCCCCTTACCGGGACGGCCCGGCAATACTCGCAGCCACGGCAAGGATTTGGCGAGTATTGCCGACGATTAGGGCTCGTAGCAGAGGTGTCAGGAGTATTGTCGGCTAGAGCCGTACGCCGTTCAGTGTAAAGTAGGTGTATGGCTGCGGATCAGAAGGGCGGGCCTTTGCGAACTCCGGATCTTGGGGAAGTCACCACCGAGGTCCGGCCTCGCTTGCGCCGTCCCCCCATGTATCAAGTGCTTCTCCTTAACGACGACTACACCCCGATGGAGTTTGTCGTATGGATTCTGCAAGTCGTTTTTCACAAAGACGCTAGCGAAGCCACCCGCTTGATGCTCGACGTACACAACAAAGGCAAGGGTCTTTGCGGGGTGTTTACTCACGACGTTGCGCGAACCAAAGCGGTGCAGGTGGAAGCTCTGGCGAAACGTGAAGAGCACCCGCTCAAGTGCGAAATACAGGCCTGTGCCGCGAGTTGAACCATGCTGATATCGGAGGAATTGGAACGAACCTTGGATCGCGCCCTTGCTCGGGCCCGGAGCGCACGCCATGAATTCGTCTCCCCCGAGCATTTTCTGGCTGCGTTGACCGAGGATCCTGTGGCAGCCGGGGTGTTGCGTGCCTGCGGTGCCGATCCCGTAGCCTTGCGCGCGGAAGTGGACGAGTTTCTCGACGAGAATATGCCCTCGTATCCCGCAGCGTCCGCAGACGCACACGCTGCGCCGGAGCGCGAGGCCGGGAAGACGGCTACGGAGCGATCTTCGGCCGCCGCGGAGACGCCGGCCGATGGCGGCGGCGCTTCCTATCCGGAGCCGCAGCACACTTTGGGCGCACAATTCGTTCTGCAGCTAGCCGCCAGCCACGTTCTGTCGTCGGGTAAAGATGAGATGGACGGTGGCAACCTGCTGGTTGCCTTGTTTCGTGACGATGAGTCGCATGCCGCCTATTTTCTCAAGAGCCACGGGGTCACCCGGCTCGACGTGGTCCGCTACATTTCGCATGGCGTAGCGGGCTCTGCATCGCCGCCGAGTACCGGTGGCGCTTCGCAAGAGTCGGGGCCGGCCGCTGAAGCGGACATCGCGACGGCTGCGGATCCGCTCGAGGCCTTCTGTACTGATCTCAACGCCCGTGCCGCCCAGGGCCGCATCGATCCTCTTATCGGCCGTGAAGAGGAGTTGCGGCGCGCCATCCACATCCTGGCCCGCAGGCGTAAGAACAACCCCGTTTTCGTCGGCGATGCAGGTGTCGGCAAGACCGCTATCGTCGAAGGCCTGGCTCTGAAGATTCACGCGGGAGAAGTCCCGGAACACTTACTCGAAACCACGATCTACGCACTCGACATCGGATCGCTGTTGGCCGGGACGCGTTATCGCGGCGATTTCGAGGAACGGCTCAAAGCGGTGATAGAGGCGGTACAGGAAGACGCGGGCAAACGGATTCTTTTCGTTGATGAGATACAGAACATTATCGGCGCAGGAGCGGTGTCGGGCGGAGCCCTCGATGCTTCCAACATTCTCAAGCCTGCGCTGGCATCTGGTGATCTGAAATGTATCGGTGCGACGACATACAAGGAGTACCGCCGTATCTTCGAGAAAGAGCACGCTTTGTCGCGGCGTTTCCAGAAGATAGAGGTGGCGGAACCGAGCGAAGCGGAGTCGCTGTGTATACTCAAAGGCCTCGCCCCGCACTATCAAGATTTCCATGGGGTCAGCTACTCCCTGGGGTCTTTGAAGGCGGCGGTCGAGCTTTCGGCCAAATATGTCAACGATCGCTTCCTGCCGGATAAGGCCATCGATGTTCTCGACGAAGTCGGTGCCGAAGTGAAGTTACGTGGCGGACCGGGCAAAGGTCCGCTACGCGTTACGCCTCGCGATGTCGAGAACACGGTTTCGCGTATAGCCAAAGTTCCTACCAAGACCGTAAAGGCCGACGACCGTAAGCGCCTGCGGACTCTCGAGAGAGACTTGAAGTTGCTGCTCTATGGCCAGGATGCGGCGGTGGAGCAGGTGGCGCGTGCCATACAACTTGCACGTGCGGGTCTCGGGGAGCCCGATAAACCCATAGGTTCGTTCTTGTTCGCGGGGCCCACGGGGGTGGGGAAGACGGAGTTGGCCCGGGCCCTGGCGCGTACGCTCGGTATCGAGTTCATCCGCTTCGACATGAGCGAGTATATGGAGAAGCACGCGGTCTCGCGTTTGATAGGATCTCCCCCCGGCTATGTCGGATTCGAGCAGGGGGGGCAACTCACTGAAGCGGTGCATCGCAGTCCACACGCGGTGTTGTTGCTCGACGAGATCGAGAAAGCGCATCCTGATATCGACAATATCCTCTTGCAGATAATGGACTATGCGACGCTTACCGATAACAACGGGCGCAAGAGCGATTTTCGGCAGGTAGTATTGATAATGACCACCAACACCGGTGCTCGTGAGAGTATGGCCAATGCGATCGGTTTCGAGCAGAAGGCGGATTTTCGCGGCAAGAGCGAGAAGGCCATAGCAAAGACCTTCAACCCTGAGTTCCGCAACCGCCTGAGTGCCGTAGTGCAGTTTTCAGCGCTTGGGATCGAGGTCGCGGAGCGCATTGTCGAGAAGATGGTGGCCGAGTTGGAGCAGCGCTTGCGGGCCAAGAACGTGTCATTGCAGTTGGAGCCGTCCGCTCGCGCTTACCTGGCGAAGAAGGGTTACGACTCGCGCTACGGAGCCCGGCCCCTGCGGCGTCTCATCGAAGTCGAGATCTCCCACCGCCTCAGCTCGGAAATACTTTTCGGCAGGCTTTCCAAAGGCGGGCAAGTGCTGATCAGCGCCGGGGACGGCGGTCTGCTGTTTTCCTACTGAGACACGAGGGAATGTCGTGTCCCGCTCGAGCACAGGCGCCGTCAAAGGCATCAAAGCGAGGGTATGGAAGAAATCCATAGGAAAGGAGCGCAGGCTATTTCGCCGTGTAGATCCTTCCGAGTTTGCTGAGAGTTTCGTTCAACTCCACGGTGAGGGTAGTGGCACCGGCCTTGTCGCACGCTAGTGCCGCCTGCTCCAATCGCGCGCCGAGTTCGCTCAGTTGGGGAAAGCCATAGGCTCCACCACTGCCTTTCAGTTGGTGGGCGGTGCGCGCGATCTTCTCGAAATCCTCCTGCTCCAACCATGCCGAGATGCGATTTCCATCGGCACGGAGGTTGTCGAAGTATTCAGGCAGTAACTCGGCGATAGAAGGATCCATGGGCGGAGAACTCCACTTTGTCTTATCAGCTCAACTCATCATTCCGGCTTCGCGGCTGAGCGAACCGGCTCAACTCGACGGTCTAGCCGGCAATTCATGAAACCTCGTCGCGAGAGTCGCAAGCGCTCGTGAGATCGGCCACATGGGGCCCACGCGCAGCGATGAGGCCCGCCAGGTGTGCGAACAGTAGGTTGAGGGTCGAAAAGTGGTGAGCCGCGAGCCGGCGAGCGGCGAACGGGCCGGGACTGAGGGCGATCGAGGCTCGTAGCAAAGGTTTCACGAATGATGCAGCTCAACGATTCGGTTTCAGTCCGAAGCGGTCCATTTTCCGGTACACCGTGGCGCGTCCCAGCCCGAGGCGCGAAGCGGTTTCCTGTACGTTCCAGCCGGTGATCTCCAGGGCTTGCCTGATTATACGTTTCTCGAGTTCGGCCAGAGGCACGATGTCTTCGGGTCGCAATTCACTCTTGCCGCTGCCGCGTGCCCCCGCTCCAGGCCGGCCCGGGCCCGCTGTAGCACGAGTGAAGTCGGGGACTCGATCCGCACAGCCACCACCGGGCACGACGCCGCTCATTGCGCTGGCATACCCCTGTGCGATGTCTTCGGGCAGGCTCGTGACACTGACTTGGCCGCCGTCTTCCAGGATAATGGCTCGCTCGAGTACGTTCTCTAGCTCGCGTACGTTGCCCGGCCAGTCGTAACTTTCCAGTGCAGATCGCGCCTCCTTGCTCAACCCCTCGATGGGCTTGCCGTGCTGGGCGGCGAAACGCTGCACGAAACTTTCCGCCAGCAGCGTGATATCGCCTTCGCGATCCTTCAAAGCCGGCAACTCGATGGGGAACACTGCAAGCCGGTAGTAGAGGTCTTCGCGTAAAGTGCCGGCCGCCACTGCGGCTTTCAGGTTGGTGTTGGTTGCGGCAATTACGCGTACGTCTACGGGCTGTAGCCTGGCGCTCCCGATTCTTTGCACGACTCGCTCTTGCAGGACTCGAAGAAGGCGTACCTGTAAATCTATGCGTAATTCGCCGATCTCGTCGAGAAAAATGGTACCGCCTTCGGCTCTCTCGAAACAGCCCGCACGTGCGGTGTCGGCTCCCGTGTATGCGCCTTTCTCATGCCCGAATAACTCTGCTTCGATCAGGCCTTCTGGTATCGCGCCGCAATTGATTGGTACGAAGGCGGCGCTACGCCGACTGCTTTCGGCGTGAATCGCACGTGCTGCTACCTCTTTGCCGGTGCCGCTACCCCCTTGCAATAATACCGTTACTCCGCTTTGCGCTGCACGGCCGAACAACTCTATGCTGCGCCGTGTAGCCGCAGACCTGCCGAGTATGGAGTCGAAACCTTCGCCTTGCCGTAGCTCCTGGGTGAGTTTCTCGAGGCGGCTAAGTAGTGCACCCTGTTTGCATGCGTTGCGTACCGAGGTGATGAGACGAGTCTCGTCGAAAGGCTTCTGTACGTAGTCTAGGGCGCCCAGGCGCATGCACTCCACCACTTGGTCGAGATCGGTTTGCGCGGTCAGGACCACCACCGGGGCTTGCGGAGCCTCAACGTGGAAGCGCCGCAGCAATTCTTTGCCCGGCATATCCGGTAGCTGCAGGTCGAGTACGATCGCGTCGGGCGACTCGGATTCGAAATTCCGCAGCGCCTCGGCTCCTGTCGTGGCAGAGCTAACGTCGAAATTGGCGAGTCCGAGTTGGTGCTCTACCAGCCGGATCAGATTCGGATCGTCATCGATGAGAAGAACCCTAGGGTGCAATTGCGCCGTCCCCCTCCACCCCGTAATTGTTCGTGCCGGCGCGGTGGCGCCGCCCAGCTACGTTGCCACGAAGCTTTGCATTCGTAAATAGGCGGGGCTCTGGGCGGCCATCTTTTTTCCGGGCCTTCGGGCTCGGGAGTACCACCGCAGGTGTCTCCCCGTGCCGTCGCGCCGGGCGTTAGGGGCGCAGAGCGAAGAATAGCGCAGCGTTATAAGGAATCGGGTACGAGTTCGCGGCTGCGTGCGTAACGCGAGGCGATCTCGATAAGGGTATTGCGGTCAATCGGTTTCGTAGCGAAGTCATCACAGCCGACGCTGAGGCATTTGGCTTTCTCTTGCGACATTGCGTAGGCGGTAAGGGCCACTATGGGTTTGTCGTAGCCACTGTTTCGTAAGCTCTCGGTGGCCTCGTATCCATTCATTTCCGGCATCTGCATGTCCATCAAGATCAGATCGAAAGGCTCGCCGTTACCCAGTGCGGCTGAGGCTTTGTCCACAGCTATGCGTCCGTTCTCCGCGGTGCTTACTTCAAGTCCGGCCTTACGCAAATGCATCGCGAGAAGGTTGCGGGTATCGCGTCCGTCTTCGGCCAGTAGAATCTTGCCGCGCAGGCCACCTTGCCGTTTGCCGTGCACAGCGTCCCGCCGAGATTTATCGAGTTCGACCAACCCGAGTTCAATCATCCGTACTCCGGCAAGCGACCCGGTGCCTACCGTGAGTGTGAAACGGCTTCCCGCTCCACGATTGCTCTGTACCGTCAAGGTTCCACCGAGCATCCCGGCCAGGCGGCGTGAAATCGCCAGCCCGAGTCCGGTTCCGCCGCGGCGTGGCGAGTCGCGCGGTAGCGCTTGGAAGAAAGGTTCGAAAATCGAGGCCTGCTCTTCTGCCGTCATCCCGATCCCGGTATCGATGGTTTCGAAATGAAGTTTCGGCTCTTCCCCGGCGCTTTCTTCTAACGAAAGAACCAAGCGTACACCCCCACTTTCGGTAAACTTTATGGCGTTGCCGATCAGATTCACCAGGATTTGTCGTAAGCGCATGGGGTCGCTCAGTATGGTCTCGGGAATTCGACCTTCGCCTTCAATCGAAAGTGAGAGATTCTTGCCGTCGGCGCGTACTTTCATCAATGATCCGATCTCGGTGACGATGTCGGCCGGCGAGCAAAGCACACGGCGAACCGTCATGCGGCCGGCTTCGACTTTCGAGATGTAGAGGATGTCGTTGATCACGCTCAGCAGGTGCTCACCATTGCGGCGAATGATCTCTACCGAATTGTCGCGGTCGGAAGGCTCCTGGTCCGGATCCCTCAGTATCTCCGCGTAGCCCAAGATGGCGCTCATCGGTGTACGGATCTCATGGCTCATGTTGGCCAAGAACTCACTTTTGGCTCGGTTGGCGCGCTCGAGCTCGGCCGTGCGTTCGCGCACCTTGCTTTCCATTTCGAGGTTGGCGCTCTCCAAGTTGTTGACCAGCGTCGATACGCTGCGTGTCAGCTCGCGGACTTCCTGGGGACCATGCTCGCGCAAGCGCAGGGGGCGGCCGGTGACACTGGCCTCACGCGCCGCATGCGCCAGCGCCAGCAGTGGTTGGGTCGTGGTTACGGCCACCCATTGCCACATCAACGCCACCAAGGCGAGATAGCTGACCGCAAGAGTCAAGCCCCAGAATTCCAACATTCCACGCCGTTCGGAAAACGCCATAGTCGCGGCGCTCGCTTGCGAGTCGAGGCTGGCCCAGACTTTGTCCAGTGACTCGATAAGCACACCGGCCTGCCGGTCCACTTTTGATACCAGCTTGTCCATCTGTTGTTCGCGTTCGGGGCCGGTCAGAATCGTCGACGTTTCTATGGTGCGATGTATGATTGCGATGGACTCGCCCACGCGTGCAAGGGCGTTCTTTTCGAGGCTGCCGAGCCGGGTGGTCGCCAGTTGGAAAGCGAGTTCCTCGAGCTCTTCGGCTTCCTGCTCGGCGGGTTCGAGCAGTAGCCCGAAGCCTGAGTCGAGTATGAGGTCGGTAATCAGCAGCCACTGGGCGGTCCTCTCGGTAAGACGTGAGAGATCTTTTAGGACTAGCGAGTTCTCCGAGGCTTCCTTGACGTCATGGTCTATGCGCCACCACGACCAAGCCAGGGCTCCGCTCAGCGTCAGGCCACCCAAGGAGCAGGCGACCACCAACGCCGTCAGCCTCTGCTGTATCCTGCGCATGACGCTAGTCTATATCACGATTGGGGCGGCCCGCATTATTCATGAAACCTCTGCTACGAGCCTCAATCGCCCTAAATCTCGGCCCGTTCACCGCTCGCCGACTCGCGGCTCACCACTTTTCGGCCCTCGACGTAGTGTTAGTACGCCTGCGGACCTCATCGCTGCGCTTGGGCCGATCTCACGGGCGCTTGCGACTCTCGCGACGAGGTTTCACGAATAGTGCGGCCTATAGCTAGATCGACGACAATCATAATTGCCGATTCGTTTTCGTATAAGCGGTGCGGTCGAGGGGCGTGAGCGCTCGAGCCGGCGCTGCGGGCGAGCAAGAGCGAGCACGGGCCGGGATGGCGGGCGATTGAGGCTCGCAGCAGAGCTTACACTAACAACAATGTAGCTTAGTGCGTGGCGGCGGTACTGTGTCTGGCTCTTACTACCGAGAGCAAGGCCGCAGATTTAAGAGCCGATTTCAGGACGGTAAGCGCGAGATTTTCCGCTCCGTCCGGTACGCGTATGCGGGAGCGATCCAGGCTCGTGCCGTCATGGGCCAGATAACGGCGAAGCTGGGAGGCGTTGCGTCCCTGGAACTGTGCAGTGAAATCCGCCGTCTCCAGTTGTGTTCGCGATTTCTCCCGGCATCTCTGGAAAAGGAAGCCCTTCGCCCGCATAGACGTGTCGAAGGCCCAGGCGATCTCGGTCAGTCCCCAGCGCCCGCGCTCCTCGCCGACATGGAGATAGCCGAGTTCTTCACCCTTACGGGTGGCTATGTATAGCCGGTAGACGGAGAACTCTCCGTGGCGCGGCTCGAAGGGGAGTTTGGCCTCAACGGCAGCTCGCTCGGTTTTGCTCAGCACGCTGCTGATTTCATGTACTCCGTCCGAATCCGGGAAAAAGCGGGCCACGGCGGCTTGCGGGTTGCGCAAGGAGTTGGCGTGCCGGGCGGAAGCCGCCTGTGCACTCGACTGGGCCGCGCACTGAACTGGTCCCCACAGAACCGGAACGGCCAAGATGGTCGCGCATACGAAGGTTAAGAAACGTAGCAACACGAAAACGAATACCGCTGCAGTAATAGCTTTTCGAGCAATGCCTATGCCAGCACCCCGACGGCGCCAAGTGTCTAGAATCACTATGCGGCCCTGCCCTCACAGAAACAAATTTTGTGTCAAAACGGGCGCTTGCCACAATGAGACGAGTAACGTCTCGCAATGAGACACGGTGGGCCGGACCGGGTGGGATGGCCTCTGCAGTGAAGCGGCTTTTTGCTCCGGTTTACTTCGCCTGCTAGGGCCTTGTCATGAGTTCGGTTCCCACGCGTATAGTCAACGACTCCATGCTCGGTTTATCGATGCCCGACAGCCAGCGCTGGTCGGACCTAGTAGTGACCGTACTGGGGCAAAATCCCGGCATGTTTACCGGCCCCGGTACCAACACCTACTTGCTTGGCCGGGGCCGTGAGTTGATCCTGCTCGATACCGGGCAGGGGTTGGCACAATATACCGATTTGCTCGAGGCGGCGCTCGCCGAACATTGCGGGGGGGCGAGAATCGTGAAGATCGTCGTCACCCATGCCCACGGTGATCACTTGGGGGGTGTTCCTGCTCTTCTCGACCGTTTCGGGGACATCCCGTTGTGGAAGATGCCATGGCCGGAGCAAGATCTCGGGCTTGCAATCGATCCCCTGGCCGACGGCGACGAGTGTGCGCTTGAAGACCTGACCTTGCGGGCCTTGTGGACCCCCGGCCACGCGCGCGACCACCTGTGCTTCTACATGCCTGAAGAAAAAGCGTTGTTTACCGGCGACGTGGTGCTCGGTGCCGGTACTACGGTGATTCCGCCTGATGGCGACCTCGGTGACTACATGGCCTCACTACGGCGCTTGCTAGAGCTCGACATTGAGGTGATCTATCCGGCGCACGGGCCGGCCATCGATGATCCTCGGCGCAAGATCGAGGACTATATCGCCCACCGGCTTCTGCGTGACCGTCAGATTCTTGAAGGCTTGGCTGCCGGGCTCGACAGCATCCGAGCCCTGGTGGAACGGATTTACACGGACGTTCCGTCTTTTCTGCACGACGCTGCCGCTGCTTCCGTGGAAGCGCACCTGCGTAAATTGGATGCCGAGGGGCGAGTTCGCTGCGAGAACGGACGGTGGTTCGCCGCTTGAGCGGCGAGGACTGCAGCGGCACGAGCTCCGACCCCGAGGCTTCTCCGCCGATCCCCAGTGCAAGCCTGGCAGCCGGCGCCGCGGCCGGCGTGGACGCGGATATCGCCCGTGCCTCCGCCAAAACCGGACGGCGCGGGCTTTCCTCCGGAACCAAAGAGATCTGGGCCTTGTCGTGGCCGGTAATGCTTTCGCAGGCCATGGTCACTGCCGTGGGTTTGATCGACATAGCCATGGTCGGGCGTTTGGGGGCTTTGTCGGTGGCTGCGGTCGGGTATGCGACTCAGTTCTTTTTCATGGCTCAATCAATGTTGATCGCGGTCGGCTTTGCCTGCGTAGCCTTGATGGCGCGGGCTATCGGTTCCGGCGATCCCGAGCGTGCGCGGCGGGCGATGATGGCGTCGATAGTCGTGGCCGTGGGGACGTCGCTGCTGGCCATCGCGGTGGTGTTGAGCGTTCCACGCACATTGATGGCATGGCTCAACGCCGAACCCGCAGTTATCGAGCTGACCTTGCCGTACCTGCGCCTGGTCTTTGCTTCATCACTTCTGCTTTCGGTGTCAATGACTCTGGAATACGCCCTGCGGGCTGATCGCAAGACCGCTACGCCTATGCGCATTGCGGCCGTCGTTACGGTAGTCAAGGTGGCACTGAATGCGGTGTTGATATTTGGACTTCTCGGTGCACCGGCGATGGGCATAGAGGGCGCTGGTTGGGCGACCTTGGGCTCTCAACTCCTGGCGGTGGTCTTGTTCTCATGGGTCGTCGTTCGCGCGCCCGCACATTCCCCCTTGTCGGCGAGTTGGGCGGACTTGCGCTCTTGCGGTCCCTTGCTGAAAGAGGTCGTCCGCTTGGCCGCGCCCGGGGTTGCGGAGAGGGTAGTGCTCAATACGGCTTTGCTGGCGTACTTTGCGATCCTCGGAGCCTACGGCACAGTTGCCGTGGCCGCCTATACTGTGGGCGTTCGGGTACTTGCCTTCTCGTGGATACCCGGTACCGGTTTCGCTGCTGCGGTGGCGACCTTGGTGGGGCAGGCCCTGGGGCGCAAAGACCGTCGTGGAGCCGAGACCGTCGCGTGGTCGGGAGCACGTACGGCCTTGATTACCGCCGTCGTACTCGGCACAGCTTGCGCTCTTGCACGCGAGGACCTTGCCCGCCTGTTTACCAACGACGAGGCGACCATCGCAGTGCTGGTACCGTTCATGCTAATGCTCGCGGTGGCCCAGCCGATGCTGCAACTCCATTTCACCTTGGGCGGTGCCCACCGCGGCGCCGGCGATACCTGGACACCTTTGCTGGCGGCAACGCTGGGCAACTGGGGCTTGAGAGTGCCAATGGCGGTGGTGGCCGCGAAGATCTTTCACTCGGATCTAATGTGGGTGTGGGCGGCCTTGGTGTTTGATCATAGCGCCCGCGCATTGTGGATGGCGTGGTCTTTCAAACGCGGAATCTGGCTGCGGCGCTCTGGGATACGCAGCGTTTAACCGGGTGGGTCGATAGCCTGTGCAGCTGCAATGGACTTCCATTCCTCCCGGGTCTTGGTTCGCCAGGCTGCCGGGTTTAGCGCGGCCGGAGTCCGGCTAGGGCACCGGCGAGGAGGCGCATTTCGCTTTCATCCAGTCCTTCGGTAGTGAGGTGGAACGCCAGCGCGCGTAGCGCCTGCTCGCGATCCAAGTCGAGATTCCAAGCGGCAAGCAACAGTGCGATTTTCTCTCCGATGCGAATCAAGGCCGGTCGCAGGTCGCGATCGAGATCCCACTGAGGCGCGAAGGGTTCGATCCCTCGCTGCGCGGTGTTTCGTCCGCGCTGTTTGCCACGGCGTTGCTGTATGCTCTTGGCGTTGGAGATCATCGCCCGGAAGAACGCTTCGGCGGCTTTATCGCTTACCGACGGATGGGTGAGCCCCCTTAGCTTGGCCGCTGCTTTCAACGACGCCAATGCTGAGTTCAGTACTGCTTGCTCACGTTGCGGCGCTTCAATCGCCAAGCCCGCCTTCTGTTTTACGGCAGCGAGCAACGGCATCAAAGCGAGGCGCTCGTCGATACAGGCGATCAGCGCCTTCAGCGAAGTGGCCGTCGGCATTGCGGGCGGGGTACCGAACCATTTTCTTCTCAGTTGGGTGAGCGTACCGTCACGCTCGCGATCGAGCAGCCACAGGTTGAAGTCCGCGGCGCGGGAGCGTTGTTCCTTGGCAAACAGGTAAGCTTTGCGGTCTTTGCTGAAAGGGCCGAGTACGAGCAATTGCGGGTCCGCACGCCGCCACAGGGAGGCTTCGATGCTATCGCTGACAACCGCGTCTACCGAGCGGTCGAGCGCGGCGGTCAAAACCGCCTGGTTGTCCGGGAAAGTTATCAATTGCGCCCGCGGGAAGGTGAGGGCGGCTAGTGCTTCGAGATGGCCACCCGCATTGACCGCGATTCTACGGTTTGCGCTGTTGAAGGCGGATATACTGCCGGTGCCGCTAGCGGGATGAGTGAGCAAAACCGCGCCGCTTTCGAGTACCGGGAAGGAGAATATGCCCAGGGTTGAGCGCTGAGGGTTCACCGTTACACCGCTCATCGCGACGTCGAACTTGCCTTGCTGCAGATCTTGCGACAACTCGGGCCAGGAAAAGGCTACGATCTTCAACGCGAGGCCGCGATCCTTGGCGTAAGCACGGGCTACGTCGAGGTCGAAGCCTTTGTAGGTGGTGGCGAGCTGCAAAGGCTCGATCCTGCCCCCCGCGGCAGAATGAGCGCCTATCACTACCGCCTGGCTAAACGGGGGGTAGTCTCCGCTAGTGCCTACACGCAGTAGCCCTTGTTCTGCGTGTCCACTTAGGCCTGCGTCGCCGCCCGTCTCGGAAGATGAGTGTGTGGCTTCGGGCTCGGACGATAAGGTTGAGCCACCCGCTACGGCAGAGAAGCTTGCGCCAGTGTAGTCCGCAGGCGCGAACTGCGCGTGCACGACGTCGGGCAGTAGCGGCGCGCTCACTAGCAGGCCGGCGATTGCGGCTGCTAATGCGGTGCCGGTCGCAGGGCCGCACATGGGCTTTCTCCGCGGGCGCTTACGTTCACTTGGCGGCGACTATGTAGGCTACCCAGGCCGGATCGGCCTCAGCCTGCTGCCGGCGGGTGTAGACTCCGTTGCCTTCCCCGGTGCTCGAGTCGGTTCCCTCCCAGTAGACTTCACTGCTCGAAAATCCTGCCTCTTCGATGAGTTCCCGGACCTCGGGGATAGACCACATCCTCCAGTCGTAAACTAATGCGCGCTTGCGTTTACTGCCGTCTGGAAACTCGAAGTGAATCGCGTAGCGGCAGTGATGGCTGATCGGATCGAAGCGCTCCAACTCCCATATGTAGTCGAAGCCATCTTGCTCGGTGGTCTCGACCCGGTCTTCCTCGAGGGTTTCAGCCCCACCCATGATGTCGAGCACCATTACGCCTTGTGCCGCAAGGGCACTCCTGGCCGCTTCGAAATAGCCGCGTAGTTCGTCCCGGGTCTTGAAGCAAAAGTAAGAAAAGTTCTGAGCCGCGACGATATCGGCCTTGGGGCAGGAAGCGTTGCGTACATCGCCCTGGATGAGGCTTACTCTCTCGCGCGCACTGTCGTTGAGCCGGGACAAGTTGTTACGTTCCCCCCAGGCCAGTACGGCTGCTTCGATGTCTACGCCGTAGGCGCGACGTTCGGCGCCGCCTCGGACCCACTGGGCACAGATAGCGGCAGTGCCGCAGAAGTCCTCACGTAGAATCAGTGGCGCCTTTCCGTAGGCGTTCTTGTAAGCACGCACGAAGAACTTGGTTTCGCACTCCGGCTCCTGCACGGAGAGTTGATAGAGTTCATGGCAATCGGCCTGCGACGCCAGTGTCGATTTACGTTTGCCCTTGTTGCGGCCCATGCGCGCAACTTAACCGCTGCTGCCTGTCAATGACAGTAAGGCTGCTGTAGCTACTGCTCGACTCCGGCCTTAGCCTCGCGCTTTGTCCCCACGCCCGCGGCCACCGTTTACATGTGGTTTTACCAGGGACTGTCTTGTGAGATAAAGAAGAATGGCAGAACGTTGAATCACCGAATAGCTAAATTGATCCTTGAACTATTGCCGGACCCCTGCCGAGTTTGAAACTTCGCCCTTGGCCCCGCGGCGAGAAGGCTGTATTTGGCTTGGCAGCAACGAAGAAGTTTGGGTGAGTGAATTGAACGATGAGGACGGGGACGCGATTCCCATCCCTATTGACGGTGCTTTGGACTTGCACGCCTTCTCTCCGGGCGAGTTGGGAGAGCTCATTCCGGAGTACCTCGGGGCTTGCCGCGAACAGGGAATTCTCGAAGTGCGCATAATCCACGGGAAAGGGCGGGGCGCGTTGCGCCGCTCAGTGCAGGCCATACTCGCCCGCTTGCCTTTCGTGCTCGATCATCATCTCGCCGGCGAAGGCCGGGGCGGCTGGGGCGCTACCATGGCGGTGCTCGCTCCTTTAGAGAGGCGGGAGAAGGACTGAAGCCTATGCTGAGCAGCCTGAGCCTGCCCGTCTCCTCCTTTCTTCCTGCTTTGGTCAGGCGTGCGCCCGTGCCTGACGATCCGGCGCCGCTAATCACGATCAGGCCCGGCGGGGAATGCGATCCGCGTGAAGTAGGCGTAGCGCCGGAAGCGGTGGAGTTGATTTGGGAATCGGTACTGCGCTGGTACGCAAGCGGCATCCATCCGGCGATTCAGGTCTGCGTGCGCCGCCGTGGCCGCGTAATTCTCGACCGGGCCATCGGCTATGCAGCCGGTGCGGGCCCCGATGACGCTCCCGGCGCAACCAAGGTGGCGGTGACCCCGGATACCCCCTTCAATATATTCTCGGCGTCGAAAGCGGTTACGGCCATGCTCGTGCACTTGCTCGACCAACGCTTCCTGGTGCACCTTGACGACCCGGTTTGCGAATACATTCCCGAGTTCGCGGCCAATGGTAAGCAAGGAATTACCATCAAGCACGTCCTTACCCACCGGGCGGGAATTCCAAAGTTGCCGCCCGAGGCCATGGAACTCGGCTTTCTCGACGACAGCAGTAATCGCGACGTGATCGCCATGCTTTGCGAAGCCACACCTGACCTACGCCCGGGAGGCCCGATTGCCTACCACGCGATCACCGGAGGATTCATCCTCGGCGAGATCGTCAAGCGGGTTACCGGCAAGGGAATCCGCTCCTTCATGCAGGTGGAAATGTGCAAGCCGCTGGGCTGGCGTTGGATGAACTACGGCGTACGCGCCCGCGACACCGGGCGCGTGGCCAAGAGTTATTTTACCGGCGTTCCGTTGATGCCTCCGCTGTCGAACCTGATGCGCGGCATTATCGGCGTGGATCTCGAGGAAGCCGTCGAGTCGTCGAATGATCCGCGTTTTTTGAAAGCGGTGCTACCCGCAGCCAATCTGATGGCGACGGCCCGCGAGCTTTCCGAGTTCTACCAGTTGCTCTTGAACGGTGGAGAATTGAACGGAGTTCGTATCTTCGATCCACGTACGGTGTGGCGAGCCACTTCTGAACAATCCTACGGCGAAATGGATTACACTTTGCTCGTGCCGTTGCGCTACGGCATGGGCTTCATGCTCGGCGGCGACTGGTTCAGTCTCTATGGACCGGGAACGCCGTATGCCTTTGGACATTTGGGACTTACCAATATCGTGAGCTGGGCGGATCCCGCACGAGAATTGGCTGCGGTGGTAATGAGTAGCGGCAAGCCTCTGCTGTATCCTGAATTGTACCGGGCGTTTCTGGTGATGAATCGTATAACTCAAAGTTGTCCGGTCGAGCACGAGATGCCTCCACGGCCCCCGGCCGCTTCATTCACCAAAGGCCGCGCTGCGGGCAAGGGGCGTGGATAGTCGGCGTAAATTGTCTCTGCTAGGCGCGGTGCTGTGCACGGTGCTGATCTCGGCCGTCGCCGCCGCTTTTCTGATGATTTACCGTGCCGGCGTGGAGCAGCAGCGCGAGCGCTTGCTCGATACCGTCCAACTCGTCGGTGCGTTGCTCAAGACGGTGGCCCAACTCGACGCGGCAGATTCGGACGCACGCAGGCTCGGACTCGATCGCTTGGTCGGCGCAGTGCAGATCGCTAGAGCGCACGCCGAGAGGAGCGGGGACGGAATCGAAATCGACTTGGCCCGGCGCGAAGGCAATCGAATCGTCTTTCTCTCCCGGGCGCCCGGTTTTGGGGATCCCACGGTGCCGGGGGTCGGGAATCGCGGGACCATGGGGCTAGCCCGTGGTGAAGCGCAGCCGCGGGAGCCCTCTGCGCGAGAGCTTGACGTTTCGGCTAGCGGCAGCGTCGATTTTGCAGCCGCGGCCGGGACCCCTGTGCATATGGCTTTGATGGGCGAGAACGGTAGCGCCGTTGCGATCGATATTGGCGGCAAACGCGTAGTCGCGGCTTTCGAGTTCGTGCCGCAACTCGGTATCGCAGTGGTCGCGAAATACGACCTTACGGTCTTGCGCGCTCCGTTTCTGAGATCGGCGCTCGGAGCGCTCGCGCTTGCCTGCTTGCTGTCGGCGTTTGGCATGCTGTGGTTCTCGCACATCGGTAACCAGCTGCTTTCATACATACAAAACAGTGAGAATCGCTACCGTGCCTTGTTCGACTACTCCGGCGACGGCTTGCTTCTGCTCGGTGATACTTTCGAAGAGTGCAACGATGCCGCTTGCCGTCTATGGCGGTGCCGGTCCGAAGACATCGTCGGGAGTACGCCGGTGGATTTTTCGCCGCCCTTTCAGCCCGATGGCCGGCGCTCGGAGGAGGCGGCGCGTGAGCGCATCGAACTTGCCCGCAGGGGGCGTCCGCAGTCTTTCTACTGGAAGCATGCCCGCAAGGACGGTTCCTTGCACGACGCCTGGGTTGATCTGAGGCCCTTGCGTTTGGGCGAGCGGGTTTTGCTGATGGCCTCGGTGCGCGACATCTCTGAACAGCTCGAGAGGCAGGACGCAGTCGAGCGCCTATCGAGGGCCGTGGAGCAAAGCCCGGTATCGGTGATCATCACCGATACCGCGGGCAACATCGAATACGTCAATCCCTGCTTCGAGAAGGTGACGGGTTATCGCTCGGCCGAGGTGCTGGGCCGTAATCCGCGCATCCTCAAGTCCGGTGAAACTCCCGTGGAAGTGTATGAAGAGTTGTGGCGTACGATCGGCTCGGGCGGGGAATGGCGAGGAGAGTTCCGCAACAAGAAGAAGAGCGGCGAGTTGTACTGGGAATCGGCGTTGGTCTCTCCGGTGCGCAGTGAAGCGGGGGTGATTACGCACTACCTTGCGGTAAAGGAGGACATCACTGCTCGCAAGGCCGCCGAGTCGGAGAATCGTCGCGCCCACGCTGCGATTCGTGAAGGCCGGGAACGTCTCAAAGCAGTATTCGATAACGCTCTCGAAGCGATCATTACCATAGACGAGCAGGGTATGATCGAGTCTTTCAATCCGGGAGCTGAGCGAATCTTCGGTTATAGGGCCTCCGAGCTTATCGGCTCCGACGTCTCCCGCTTGATGCCTGCCAAGCACGGGGATGTCCATCAAGGCTACATCGCTAGGTATCTTGCCTTGGGCGGCCGTCGCGCGATCGGGCGGCAACGTGAGCTGCTGGCGAGACGCCGCGACGGCAGCACGTTCCCGTTCGAATTGAGCGTGGCTGAAGTTCCGCTAGGCGCCCTGGGGGAGGAAAGCGCTCGCATCTTTGTTGCCGTGGGCCGCGATATCTCCGAGCGAAAGAAGGCCGAGTTCGACATCCAGCGTTTGAATGCCGAACTCGAGCTGCGAGTCAAGCAGCGCACCGCGCAGTTGGAGGAAATGGTCGAGGAGATGGAGGCCTTTAACTATACGGTGTCACACGACCTGCGTGGTCCCTTGCGTGGTATGGATGGGTTTTCCGAGATGTTGCTCGACGAGTACGCCGATGTGCTGGACGAGCGTGGCAAGGACTACTTGATGCGGATCCGTTCCGGGGCGCACCGTATGGCGGCGCTGATCTCGGATCTTCTGGCACTGTCACGTCTGGGGCGTGCGGAGCTGAAACATCAGCAGGTAGACATGAGCGCCTTGGCGCGCGGAGTGTGCGATGCGCTTGCGCTGCAGCACCCCGGACGTGAGGTGGATGTTGTGATAAGTGACGGAGTTCACGCTATCGGAGACCCGGTATTGTTACGCGTCGTATTGGACAATCTGCTCGGCAACGCCTGGAAGTTCACCCGTGATAGTAGCGCTGCGCGCGTGGAATTCGGAGTCTCGGGCGATGATGGCGACCGTTTGTATTTCGTGCGCGACAACGGCGCGGGATTCGAACCTGCCTACGCCGAGAAGATCTTCGGAGTGTTCGAACGTTTGCACTCCGAAGGAGAGTTCGAGGGCACGGGAATAGGCTTGGCGACCGTGCAAAGAATAATAAAACGCCACGGCGGCCGCGTTTGGGGCGAAGGCATGCCGGGTGAGGGTGCGGTCTTCTATTTCAGCTTGTCGGAGGAGGCAAGCACGTCTTCGCAGGTTGAGGTCTGAGCCGGTTCGCGCCGTAAATTATTGTCTGATCAAGGTTGAGATGATGCGTTCAATGCGCGCCCATGGACGGCGAGTGCGGCTTCCTTGGTGCATTCGGCCAGTGTGGGATGGGCATGTATCGTGGATGCCAAGTCGGCGACCGAAGCGTGCATCTGTATTGCCAGGCAAGCCTCGGCGATCAACTCCGATGCGTGAGGTGCCACGATGTGGACCCCGAGTAACGCATCCGAAGCGGCTTCCGCGACGATCTTGACCTCGCCGTCGAGGTGTCCGCCGCAGCGTGCACGCCCACTTGCCCGCACCGCGAAGCAACCGGTTTTGACCTCGACGCCGGCCTCGGCCGCTGCCTGCTCGGACAGCCCCACGCTGGCTAACTCCGGTTCAGTGTAAATTACCGAAGGCATGGCCGCGTAATTTACCTGTGAATCGAGGCCGGCCATCAACTCTACGCATGCCACACCTTCTTCCGCCGCTTTGTGGGCAAGCATCGGACCGGGAATCAGATCACCGATAGCGTAAAGGCCCGGGACATTGCTTCGGTAGCGCTCGTCGACCACGAGCCTTCCATTTTCGTCCCTTTCGACTCCCAGAAGATCCAAGCCCAGCCCGTCAACGGCCGCCTTGCGGCCTGCAGCCACCAGGAGCAGATCGAACTCCTCTGTCTTTTCCTTGCCCCTGCGCTTCAATTCTACCCGGAGGCCCTCCGGGTTTCTCTCGAGTACGTGGGCCTCGGTTTCTAAGCTGAAGGCGATGCCACGTTTCTTGAGTGAGCGCTGAAGCAGTGTTGCCGAGCGAGTGTCGGCGCCGGGAACGATCTGCTTTTCAATCTCGGCGACTTTTACTTGCGAACCCAGTCGGCTCCACAGCGCTGCCATTTCCAGCCCGATGGCGCCGGCCCCGATCACCAGCATGCGCCCCGGTACGGAGTCCAGACTCAAGGCCTCGGTTGACGAAATCACGCGATGGCCGTCAAAGGCTGCTCCGGCAAGCTCCACCGCTTCGCTTCCACTCGCCAGTATCACTCGTTCCCCATTCAAAGTGCCGGGAACTTCACTGCCCTGCCTAAGAGCATCGGAAAGCTCGCGGCCCCGGCTTTCTTCCCGGGGGGACAGCGCTACTTGTCGCGGACCCGTGAGCCGGGCTTGTGCGCAAAAGGTGTCGACCCCGTTGGCTTTCAGCAACCCAGCTACGCCCTTGGTGAGGCTTTCGACGATCGAATCCTTGCGGGCCATCATTGCCGCGAGATTCAGGCTGAGCCCGTTACTATCTATCCCGTGCTCGGCCAAGCCGGAGTTTACTCGGTGGTATAGAGCCGAAGACTCGAGTAGCGCTTTCGAGGGGATGCACCCGACGTTCAAGCAAGTGCCTCCGAGGGCCGCCCGGCGGTCCACCAGCGCAGTCTTCATTCCCAACTGAGCGGCCCGTATCGCCGCCGTGTACCCACCTGGCCCACCGCCAATAATCACTAGCTGGTAGTTTCTCTCGCCCATTCTCAGCCTCTCTACCTCCGCCCCGCCGGCAACCAACGGAACCAGATCTCATTCCTATAGATAACAAAACAAATGCTGAGGCCACATAAGGGAGTGCAGGCGATAGGGATAGAGCGGTATGACGGGTTCAGGATATGGAGGTGCCCCACCTTAGTTAGCCATGCGCCCCATTTTCTCTCGTCGGGGTTGGCTACTGATTGATAGCGGATTGGTAGCGAAAAAGAGTGGGAAACGCCGAAAGGTTAGGGGTGGCTGATGAGCCGGGTGCACGGTCGTGTTCGATGTGCAGACCGACGCCTGTGGCCTTCCGCTACGCGTCGGAGAAAACAGGCGTGGTCTAGCTGTGATATAGCTATGGCCCGTGCGACGAAGCGGCGGTATAGTTCCGACGACTAGACGACTAGACGACTAGACGACTAGAACGTCAACGGCAACGTGGGGCCGGCACGGGTAGCCGCGCGTGATGTGATGTTGACGTGGCGTGGCGTGCGGGTTGGGGTGAATTGGGACATCCCGGTGAGCGGGGAGTAGTCAAGATGCAGTTGCTGAGCCTTGAGGACATTGCGGCGTTGAGGTCGCGTTTGGAAGCTGGGGATATGAATCTCGACCGCGCCACGCTCGAGCGCCTGTTGGCGCAGGCCTCCTACGCTGTTGAGGCCACTGCGCTACTGCGTGAACTCGAGCATTTTCAGGCGGAGCCCTACAGCGAAGCCGCGGAGATGGTCAGTATGGCAACCAACTCTATGAATGAATTATGGAATAAATATAGGTATTTAGATGCGATTAAATAATGTATTGCTGGATACCCATGCAGGGGCTTCTGCCAGTGCCAGTGCCGCCAGGAGTGCGGCTCGGCCCGGGGTTGGGTGGGCGACTCTGCGCGTTTCGTTTGTGGCGGTGTTGGGCCTGCTCGCTGTGATGCTGCCGGTATCGCAGGCGCAGGCGCAAGGGGGGATTGGCAGTTGCTCTCAGCCCGTTTCCACGGGAACCAAGCCGGTTGCGACCGATTGTTTGTTTTTATTGCAAGCGGCCGTGGGCGCCGTCGAGTGTGCCGACTGTGTCTGCGATAGCGACGGGTCGGGCGTGAAGTCGGCCTCCGATGCTCTGCGTTGTCTCAAGTTCTCGGTCGGTTCCCCCGGGGTCGCTCTCGCCTGTCCGGCCTGCGACCCAGGCACGACGACGACGACCACCACCACCACTGTTAAGGTTCCGCCGTCATCGTCTACCAGCAGTAGCTCGACATCGTCGAGCACCACGACAATCCCACAGCGTTGCACCCGGGACCTCGACTGTGAACTCTTGCCGGGCTTTCGCTGCAACCCCAACAACTCGTTTTGCGAAGCGCCTTGCTTTGAAGACGAAGACTGCAACGGATTCTACGATTGCGACCTGCAGACCAACTTCTGCGTGGAGCCGTTGTGAGAGGCAGCCGTCGCGATTCAGAACTCGCGAACCAAGCTGCCCATGTAATCGAAGTCGTTGCTTTTTACACCCACCGCGGCGCCGCTGTCGTAACGGTCTTCGATGCCGAGCCGCAAAGCCCATGGTAGGTCGGCGTCCGGCTTCATATCCCAAGAGGCTTTTGCGGTTGCCCTGAACTCTCCCGCGTCGCTCAAGTCCGGCATCAGTTCCAGACTGGCGGAAAGCTTTTGCCGGGCGGAAAGCGTGTGTTGCGCGTCCAGCCCGAGCAGTAGTTCGGGGGTGACTTTTTCGTGCACCCCGCCGAACTCACGAACTGCACCCACTGCCGCGCGTCCCCGGAAGCTACTGCGCTCGTTCTTCAGGAAGCGGTAGGCCGGCCCGAGGAATGCGGAGACGCGATAGTCGTAGTCTTTGAACTCGTCGAACTCCAGATGTCCCGATGCCACCAACTCCCAGAGGCTGTCTTCCCTCAGCCAGTGATGCTCGGCGTTGGCGAGTACCTTGTTTTCCGACAAGGATGATTCGTCCTCCGCACGGCTGTAGGCGGCGTCGAGCTTGAACAGGCTGGCGGCGCTTTCGCGGGAGGTATTCCCGGCAACGCGGACTCTCGAGCGTTCGGTATTACCGCTGGAACCGTTGATGCCGAAGGAAACGTCGCTTTTCCATACCGCATCAGCTGCGGGCGTCGTATCGTCTGGGCTTGCGCCGGCCACCGTGACGGAAGCACGAGCGTCCCTGGCCTTGCCTGGTACGTCTGGCACGCCCGGTACAGGCTGATCATCTCCCGGCAGGGTGCCGCCGGGCAGCGCATCACCGGGCAGCGTACCGCCGGGCTGAGCCTCGCCAGTTCGAGAATCGTTGGGAGGCGCGTCAGCAGACAACGCATTAGCGGGAGCAACATCGCCGGAGGCCACGTCTACAGGCGCTGCGCCGCTTGCAGCACCCTCCGTCGAACTCCCGGCCACGACGCTGCCTGAAGCCGGCTTCGTAGCTTCGAGCAACGAGACAGAGGCTACTTGCCCGACCGGGATTTCGAGCAAGCCTAAGGCCGGATGTTCGATCGAGATAGTAATCCGGTTGCTCGTCCGCAACCGCCCGCTGACTCTGTCGCCGTTGGTCAAGAGGCAAGAAATCAAGGATCCGTCAGCCGGCAGCCGCAACGAATCACCGGCACCGGCAGGCCCTTCCGCCCAGGCCTCGGAAAGTCCACCCGGCGCTAGCGAGCAAGCCAAATAAAGCGAGCAGCAGAGCAGAACAGCGCTCGTTCGTCCCGAAGCCACTCGTTTCGGTTCCTTGCGAACCGCGGCGCCGCTTTCGCTCCATCGAAGCTGTGTGAACATGGTTGCCTCCGTAGGCTGTCAGCCACTGGGTGGGAAGCGGAGCCGTCTCTCGCTTCGGCAGCGACGAGATGCCGCATATGGGCGCGTATTGCAAAAGCGCCCGGTATCGCTTTCGCCGCTGCCTTGCTTGGATTGCGCACGCCGAGGTAGTAACCATTGGTCCATGGCCGAGATACTCAATCAGTGGCTTTCCTACGAGTGGCACGGAATCAGCACCTATTCCGCGCTACTCGCCTTCGCTTTCATCTTCACAGCATTGGCTCTTCGCCGGATCCTCGTTCGTGTGGTCTTGCGCTACCTGCTGGAACTTGCGGCCCGGACCAAGGGCGAATGGGACGAGACCGTGCTGGGCGCGTTGCGCCCGCCGCTAGAGATGCTGGTGCTGGTCTATGGCATCTGGCTTTCCGCCCGCACCTTGCTGGTTCCGATGGAAATGGCCGGCGCCGTAGCTGCTATCGATCTGACCCGCCGGGTATTGTTTCTGCTGCTTTGCGGCTGGGGAGTGTACCGCGTGGTCGGCGGCGTCGACTACGTATTGCGAAGGAGGGCGGCCGACCCCAGCGATCCCATCGACCTCGGCTTGGTCCCGCTCATAACCAACTCCTTGCGTATCTTCGTGGTGTTGATCTTTACTACCATGATCGCGCAGGCGCTCGGCTACTCGGTCGGCGGCTTGGTCGCCTCACTGGGTCTGGGCGGCGCTGCCGTAGCTCTGGCTTCGCGAGACGCTATCGCCAATCTCTTCGGCTTCTTGATGATACTGGTCGACAAGCCCTTCCGCGTAGGCGACTGGATAAAAGGCGAGGGTTTCGAAGGCGTGGTCGAGGAAATCGGTTTCCGGTCTACGCGCATCCGCACCTTCGCCAAGACCGTCGAGAACATCCCCAACAACTTGCTCGCCAACACCAACGTTCAGAACATGGACCGGCGCAAGGACCGCGGCCTCAACGTCCGCCGCATCTCGATGACCGTCGGGGTAACCTATTCGACCAGCGCCGAACAGATGGCCGAGGTGCTGGAATCGATTCGCGCGATTCTCGCCGAGGATGAAGGAGTGGACAAGCGCATGACGACGCTGGTTAACTTCACCGACTTCGGGTCCTCTTCGCTGGATATTTTCATTTACTATTTCGCCAACAAAGCCGAATGGCAGTACTACTTGCAGGTTCGCGAGAGGGTCAACTTGAAGATCATGAGTGCGCTCAAGCAGCTCGGCGTGCAGATGGCCTTCCCGAGCCGCTCCGTTTACGTAGAGAGCCTGCCGGATGCGCTGTCATCGCAGCTTGCCACGGCCCAGGGGGCGAGAGCCGCGCTCGATGCGGGATCGGAGCCGGAAGAGCCGCAGGGCTAAGCCGCAGTGGCGGCGAAGGGATATGAGCTTGCGTGAAAGATTCGGATTCGTAGAGCACGGAGAGATTCGATGAATGATGCAGGCGCGGGAAGCGCGCGTGAAAGTTCGGTGCGAGGGCGGTCTCAGCAGGCCTCTTGCCGGCGGCTGGGTCCGGGCTACTCACGCCCGGTAGCGGTATGACGTTCACACTAGCTCGGAGGCGGCGCAGCAGGTGAGCGGCAGCCGTTTTTTATTGGCAGCAGTCGTGCTGGCATTGTTCATCGCTCCTTATGCCGGCGACCATGAGTGGCGCAGCATCGATGCCGAGGTTCGTAGCCACGCCTCAGGGCGTTTCGTCGAGCTTTCCGACGGCTACGTCCACTACGACCTGCTCGGTCGCGACGACGCCGAAACGGTGGTGATGGTGCACGGCTTCTCGAGCCCGTACTACATCTGGGGCGAGTTGCCGCGTAGACTGCTGGCCGCCGGCTACCGCGTGTTGCGTTACGATCTTTATGGCCGCGGCTTTTCGGATCGCCCCTACGTGGACTATGGGCTCGACCTCTACGACCGCCAGTTGACGGAACTGCTAGCGGCGCTGTCGATCGACCGGCCCTTTCACTTGCTAGGGCTATCGATGGGTGGGGCGCTGGTTACCGATTTCAGCGACCGTCATCCGCAGTTGGTTTCGACCCTGACCCTGATCGACCCGGCCGGGTTCCCGGCTAGGCGACCGCTGGCGGCGCGTCTGCTCGAGGTCCCGTTGCTCGGCCGCTACCTGATGAACACTTTTGGGGACCGCTTCCTGGTCGCACGCAACGAGACTGCGGTGTTCGACAAGGACCTAGTGCCGGAGCTGAAGGCGAAATTCTCTAGACAACTGCGCTACAAGGGCTTCAAGCGTGCGATCCTGTCGACCGCCCGGCACGTTCCGCTCGAATCGATGCGTCCGGTATTCGAGCGCGTGGGTAAGACCGGCCTGCCGGTCCTGTTGTTGTGGGGTTTGGAAGACGAGATCATCGACGTCTCCACCTCGGCACGGGTAAAAGCTGCGATGCCGAACTCGCGTTTTCGCGTGATCGAGAGTGCCGGACATCTGCCGCACTATGAGCGCCCGGAAGTGGTGACACCGATCATTTTGGATTTTCTCGCCGATCATCCAGCGGCCGGCGGCGGTTGAGGCTGAGGCTGAGACCGGGGCGAGATTGAGGCGAGCGGGGGCCTGAAGCCAAGGGTCTCGGAGTTCAAGCGGGCAGGCGGGTGGCGGATTTGCGTGGGCGGCCGAATCCGGCCGTTTTGCGTAGCGGCGCGCGCGCTGGACTCCGAGCGGCGTTTTTCCTACTTTCCGCTGGCGCAGTGCGTTTCTTATGGTGGGCGTAGCTCAGTCGGTAGAGCCCCGGATTGTGGTTCCGGTTGTCGTGGGTTCAAGTCCCATCGCCCACCCCATCTTGCGCTCGTAGCCGTTCTTCGCTAGCAAAGCGGCTTCCCGTGGGTGATTAGCTCAGTTGGTAGAGCAGCTGACTCTTAATCAGCGGGTCGCAGGTTCGATCCCTGCATCACCCACTCTCTCCTCCGAAATCCCGTGTGGCTTGTAATTCAGGCACTTACGCCGTTGCCTTCCCGCCCGGCGTTCTCGAAGTGCTCGTTAGAGTCTTGACAGCATTGTATATGCCTGACATATACGCGTGGGTGGCAGTGAAAGACCAACTCCTCCGATGCACCGGCTTTGACTGGGATGAAGCTAATGCGCCCAAGATCTGGAAAAAGCACGAGGTCTCACCCCTGGAGTGTGAGCAGGTCTTCTTCAACCTTCCACTGGTCGCGGCCCACGACGAGAAGCACTCGGGTACCGAGATGCGTTACTTCGTCCTCGGTCAGTCGGATGCCGGGCGGCGGCTCTTCGTCGTGATTACGGTTAGAGAAGGCCGCTTGCGCGTAATCTCAGCCCGCGACATGAGCCGCAAGGAACGAAAGGTATACGAATCATCATGAGCGCTAAGAAAACAAAGAAAGTTCCGAAACACCGTAACGAAGACCGGGAACGCGAGTTCTGGGCATCCGCAGACTCGACCGAGTATGTCGACTGGACCAAGGCTCAGCGTGTTGCGCTTCCGGATCTCAAGCCTTCGCTGAAGACTATTTCTCTGCGAATTCCGGAGATGATGCTCGCCGAACTCAAGGCACTCGCCAACAAACGCGACGTGCCGTATCAGTCACTTCTGAAAATGTTCCTTGCGGACCGAATCGCGGTCGAACTGAAATCAGTTTCTGAGAAGGGAGTTGGATAACACTGAGAGCCCAGATCTCACCCACCTCCTCTTCGACGTGGACGATTTAGAGGCCGCCCGGTACGGGAGAATCGAAAACTGAAGGATCTCCTCGCCGAGGTGATCGCTCGGGGATGTCGCAGGAGTCGGGATCCGCGAAGAGCCGGCGTTTCCCGCGGCGTGGTTGATTGCCGCTGCGGCCGTCTCTACGCTATCCGCGCCCACCCCACGCCCACCGCCTGCTCAAAATCGCGGCGCTTGCGAATACAGGTGGCGGTGGCTCACCGACAAATCCAGAACGCTCAGGTCCCCCTTCTCGAATAACCACAACTCGTAGCTCCCATCCGGCAGGAAACGCGGCACCAGTTCGAAGTCGTCTCCGAAGTAGTAACGTGCCGGAACATAGGCGGCTCCCGGCACGCGCAGTGGGTAGTCGATGGTTTGGCCTTGCGCCAGAGCACGCCGCATCTCGTCGTGCAGGCGGCTCTGTTCGCTCTGATAGCCCAGATAACGCAGCGGCGCAGCGACTCTGACTACTGCATAGGCGCCGAGAAGCAGGGCCAGCAAGGCCGGTGCGACTACGAGGCGTGGCCGCACAAAGCCGGCCCCGCGATCCGTGACGCCGGCCCCGCGATCCGTGATCTCTGCTGACGATACTACCGAGGATGCTGCTGGCGATATTGCTGGTGATACTGCTGACAATACTGCTTGCGCCAAACTCGAGACGGCGAAAAACAACGCCGCGCTCAGCCCCAGCGTGAGCGCCAAGGAGAGCGCGCCGTCTGCATGCCACCCAGCCAAACTTCTAACCCCTAGCGACATATCGATTACGAAAGCCCGTTCGGCGAAGGGATTGAAGCCCGCGACGTCGACCTTGAGCCACACCGCTGCTGCTGCGATCAGCGAGAAGGCGGCAAGTGTGGCCCGCGAACAGCGATGGAGGCTACGGTCGATCCACAGCGCCGAAATCACGCAGAGGAAAGGGTAGGCGGGAATCACATACCAGGGGTAGTGCTTGGCGACACCCAGGTAGAAAGCGAACACCGCGACTGTATAAGCATAAACCACCAAGAGCGTTTCGCTCGAAAGCGAAGTGGGAACGGCAGGCGCGTTCGAAAGCGAATCGGAGGCTTCTGTTTTGAGCTTCCGGGCGCTCGCAATGCTGCGAGCAAGCGGCCCCGCCATCGCGGCCAATGCGGCCGCAAAGATCAGCGACCAAGGCAGCGCGCCGAACAGCAGGGTCTTGGCGTAGAACAATGCGTTGCCGGCGATGTCCCCGCGCCAACCGCTTCCCGAGGCCTCGGAGGCCATGGTGTTCAGCACTTGTTGGAACGGCTCCCACAGCACCGGTAGCCGCAGTGCATGCCACAAGAATCCGAAAGGCAGGATCACGGCGGCGCTGAAAAGCCAGCGGCGGAAGTGGCGGCGCGAAGACGGAGACAGGGCGAAACACAAGAGATCGGCAGCGACGGCGGGCAACAGCAGCGGCGTTTTCATGGCCGTCATCAGCAACACGGCGAGAAAATGGCGAGTGAAGCCCCGGTTCTCGTGGGCGTCGCGCATGAACAGGTAGGCGCTCATCGCGATGGCAAAAGCGATGACGGGTTCGAGTTCGCCGCTGCGTGCACAGTGCAAGTAGATGAACTGCACGCTGCTCATCTGCATGAAGGCGGCGATAAACGCTGTCCGCCGTCCGCCTGACCAAAGGCCGAGGCGATAGGTCGCCAGTATCGCTGCCACCGCGAACAGGGCCGAGAGAAAACGCATGGTCCAATAGTTGTCGCCGAATACGGAGATAAGCACGGCGCGCGCCCAGTACTGAAGCGGCGCGTTCATGAAGGTCGGGTAGATGACGTGTTCGCCGCGGAAGTAAAGGTGCAGCCAGTCTCCGGATTCTACCATGTGTACGGCCACTGCATGGTAGAAGGCCTCGTCACCGTTGACGACGCTGTAGCTGCCGAGGCCGCTGAAAATCAACACGCTTGCCATGGCCGCCAGCAAGCAGGGCGGAACCCAGGCTGCGAGCCGTCGTTTGCGTGTCTCTGAGAATGTGGCAGGCGGCATACTTTTTACAATGCGGGTTAAGCGGATTCGCCGGTTTCGTTATCGTTACATATATTTCGGATTGGGATGAACCGGCCACTGCAACGCGATGGCCCCCAGGGCTGCATTATTCCTGAAAGCTGGCTTGCGGGCAGCAAGCGCCCGCCATCTCGCCCCCGTTCGCTGGCCGCTGCCTTACGGTTCATCACTTTTTGGGCCCAACCCGATGTAGTCCTACGCGACCGGGCCACCCCGGCGCGAAACAGCGCAGCAGGCTGCAGTAGCCCGCGCAGGGGCTTGCGCGGGGTCTTTCCCGTAGAGTCCCGTCGAAGCAGCTTGCGCGGCCTCACGAGGCCACCTTCGGGGCTTGGCGGGCCGTTTCCCTGCACCTGCTCTACCCACGGTAATGACAGTAAAAACCTGCGCTTAGGCATCCGCGCCGACGCTTCATCGCGGCTGTGCCATCGCCTTTGAGAACTCTTGGCACATGCCTTGCTGTTTAGGGGCCATGGCACGTGACGGACACATACGCGGCGACTACCGGGTTGGTCCCCCTTCTGGCCCGGCGCCCGTGTCCGTCACTGCCGCATCGA
>JAJRWY010000047.1 GCA_024276575.1 Candidatus Binatota bacterium | reverse complement strand
CGGGGTTGGCCGCGCCGAGGCCGACAGTGGCGATACCGGCCGTTGCGGTGCCGGCCGCGCCGAGGCCGACAGGTGCGACAGCGGCCGTTGCGGGATTGGCCGTGCCGGGGCCGACAGGTGCGACAGCGGCCGTTGCGGGGTCGGCCGTGCCGGGGCCCGCCCCTGTACGCGCTCGGCAACCGAGCGTCCGGTCGCCACGAAAATGTCGAGGTCGGAGCTTGACGCTCCCATACGCGGATCGTTGGAAGTCCACACCGCAACCCACCCGCCGCGACCGTCACACGCAAGATCGGGATCGATGTCCTCGCCGGTATCACTCTTGGCCGCCTGATCTACAATTGACGGGGGTGTCCAATTCCGCCCGACATCGGTCGACACCGATATCACTATGTCGGCGTCGGCTCCGATGGGGGCCGATAACTGGTCCCATGACTGCCACATGGCCACCCAGGAACCGCGACCGTCGTAAACCAGTACCGGCCGGGCATCGTCACCGGCATCGAAAGCGGCGTTGCTATTGAGCGCCGCCGCCTCGCTCCAGGTAGCAGCGGAATCCAGCGAGTAGGCCGTGATAATGTCACGATCCATACCCAATCGCCCGTCAAAGGTGGCACTCGATGACCACAGCGCCACCCAGCGGCCCTGTTCGTCGGCGGCAAGCCGCGGAGTCTGATCGGGCCGAAAATCGCTGCGCGCCACCGAACTCAGAAGCGCGGGAGCACTCCACGAAGCACCGTTATCGGTCGAACGTGCGTAAAAGATATCGCGGTCGCGCCCAGCCGCCCCATCCAAGGGGTCATCGGAGGCCCAGGCAGCTACCCACACCCCCGCTCCGTCAGTAGCTACCACCGGCTCGGTATCGAAGCCTACATCAGCTCCCGCATTGCCGTTGAGCGCCGCCGGGTCGCTCCAGGTAAGCGCATCATCATGAGAAACCGAGAAAAATATATCCCGGTCGCCACCTACGGAATTAGACAAACTATCGGAAGACTGCCACAGCGCCACCCAGGTTCCTGAACCGTCACTAGCCAGGGCTGGAGCCTCATCGTCACCCCAATCCACGGCCGCATTGGAGTTCAAAGGGCTAGGATAAGTCCAGCTATTTCCTTGGTCGGCAGAGCGGGCAAAAAGAATATCGCGGTCCAGACCGATACGTCCTTCGATGTTCTCGTCCGACGACCAAACTGCCAGCCATAAACCTTTGCCATCGCTAACGATCAGCGGATCCTTGTCTTCTCCTTTATCGCTAGCGGCATTGGAGTTGAGAGGCGCGGGCGGCGTCCAGGTCCAGCCACCATCTTGCGAGCGCGCGTACAGGATGTCGGCATCACGATGAAGCTGGCCCTGGAAAGGCTCGATGCTTCTCCAAACCGCGATCCAGGTGCGGCCGGCGCCGGCTGCTACCCGGGCAGTCGAGTCTTCGTGGTCTTCGCCTTCAGCGCTGTCGTTCAAAGTGGCGGGGCCGCCAAAGACAGGGAACTCAGCCCAGGCAGGTGCCGCGAGCAAGGCGCCGGTGGCACCCGCACCAAGCAAGATCGACACCTGCAGCAACGCTACGGACACGCACGCCGCCAAACAACGCGGGCACTGCGCACCTGAGCGACGGCTACGGCGTAAGAATCTCATCTTCCCATTACTAGCCGATTAGGCCCGGCTAACAACGGGGTACACCGTACCCCGACGGCGCCACCGCCTTGCCGGCGGCTTCAGCCTAATGCGTTAAATTCATATAATTCAGCTACTTTGCGGTTGCTACACACTCATCCTTATAGCTTAATATATAATTAGTGATCAGCCGGCTCTCAGGAGCCGGAGCGGCGGAATCGTGGGCGTGCTGGCGCCACGGCGTACTGGCACCACGGCGTGCTGGCGCCACGGCGTAGCGGCGCCACGGCGTGTGGGCGTACCGGCTCACCGGCGCACAGTGGCGATCACAGTAGCGATCACTGCGGCGAAGCGACTGCCGAGCTCCGGTGGCAACGGCAACCGTAGTGGTAAAACGAGTCGGCGAGAAAATACTAGGGGCATTCCAAGTCGGCGTCAGGCCACCGGCGTAACGGAGAAGCGTATCGGCGGCCCAGGGTTGGTTGGAAGCGCACAGGGCCGTAGCCGGGGAGAGAAACACCATGGCCTACAAGATTTCACGAGAACGTAGGCAACGGCGCTTGGGCAGCGAAGAGCAATCACCGCGACGGGGACGCTCCTCGAAGGTATCACGTGACTTGATCCGCGAGGCTGCGCTCAGGGAGTTCGCCAAGAACGGCTATGAAGGCGCAACCACCGCGGCGGTAGCGCGGCGGGTGGGCGTAACCCAACCGCTCATCCACTACCACTTTACCGACAAGAAATCGCTGTGGCGCGCAGCCGTCGACCTTGCCTTCTCGCGCATGAACTCGGTACTGCAGGGGGTGGAGGACGACATCCGGAGGGCCAGCACTAGAGACGCCTTCGCCATCCTCACGCGCCGCTTGGTTTACTTCAACGCCCGCCATCCCGAAGTCGGCCGGCTCATCCTTTCCGAAGCGGGCACTCCCGGACCACGCCTGAAGTGGATGACGGAAAAACACATCGAACCACTTTTCCGCAGCATCGAAGTAGTGGTCAAGCTCGGCAAAGAAAACGGCACCATCAAAGACTTGCCGGTAGAGAACATAATTTTTGCTTTCCTCGGTGCGATTCCACATTTTTTCGATTCGGCACCTTTGATCGAAAACCTTTACAACTTCGACCCACTGAGTTCGGATCGGATCGACAGCCACGCGAACACCTTGGTCGAGATGTTCGGCTTCGGTCTGCTCACTGAACGCGCGAAAACCCACGACAAGAGTGAATGAGTTCACAGTAGGCCGGACCATACCCCTCTCCCTGTACGACCCGCGCCCTCCTATTCACCGGGCTGCCCCCTCCCATTTCTCTTGCCAGACGGCGTACTCCTATGTACCGGGCCGGCCACCCTGTACTGTTGGTGGAATTGCCGTCGGCGTTCAGCAGGTGGCGTAGTCCTGTTTAACGAGCCGGCCACCCTGCTGTTGAGCGGAAGGAACTCTACTGTTCGCCAGAACGGAGCGGCATCAAAGGAATGGTTTCAACACGGCTACAAACTGCGCCAAGGCGCACATTTGCGACTCCGAAGAACAGCCGGCTGCGAAAGACCAGGCCTCACGTTGAATAGAAGCGCCCCCCTGCTACCCTTGCGGCAGCACACCGGGAAGATCAAGGACGGGTATTCACATGGCAAACGACACTCTCACCGTAACCGACAATCGCACCGGCAAAACCTATGAAATTCCGATAACCGACGGAGCGGTCCGCTCGATGGACTTCCGTCAAATGAAAACGTCCGAGGACGACTTCGGACTGCTTTGCTACGATCCGGCGTTCACCAACACGGCATCCTGCCGAAGCGCCATAACCTATATCGACGGCGACGCCGGGATACTGCGCTACCGCGGCTATCCCATCGAACAGCTTGCCGAGAGAAGCAACTATCTAGAGACGGCTTACCTTATCGTCAAAGGTGAGCTGCCCGACCAAAAGCACATGGATACATGGGAACACAACATCACCATGCACACCATGCTGCATGAGAACCTCAAGAAATTCATCGACGGGTTCCAATACGACGCCCACCCCATGAGCATAGTAGTGGGGACCGTCGCGGCGCTCTCGGCTTTCTATCCCGGTGCCAAGCACATTCACGACGTTGCCTCCAGACGGGTACAGATCCGGCGCCTGATCGGCAAGATGCCGACCCTGGCAGCCGCGGCCTATCGCCATCGCTTCGGCCTGCCCTACGTTCAGCCGGACAACGACTTGAGCTACTGCGGCAACTTTTTGTCGATGCTGTTCAAGATGACCGAACTCAAGTACAAGCCGAACCCGGTCTTCGAGCGCGCCCTGAACATCTTGTTCATACTGCACGCCGATCACGAACAGAACTGTTCGGCCAACGCGATTCGAGCAGTGGGAAGCTCCAACGTCGACCCCTACTCGGCCACCGCCGCCGCCGCTGCGGCCTTGTACGGCCCCTTGCACGGCGGTGCCAATGAAGCCGCCGTGAGGATGCTCACGGAAATAGGCTCGGTGGATAAGATCCCCGCTTTCATCAAGAAAGTTAAGGCCGGCGAAGGCCGCCTGATGGGCTTCGGGCACCGTGTCTACCGCAACTACGATCCGCGTGCGCGTATCATCAAGGATGTGGCCTACGAGGTGTTCGAAGAAACCGGCAAGAACCCGCTCATCGACGTTGCCGTCGAACTCGAGCGTATCGCACTGCAAGACGACTACTTCGTCGCACGCAAGTTGTATCCGAACGTGGACTTCTACTCGGGACTGATCTACCAGGCCATGAAGTTCCCGGTGTCGATGTTCCCGGTGTTGTTCGCGATACCGCGGACCTCGGGCTGGCTGGCCCAATGGTGTGAGAACGTGCTCGACAGCGAGCAGAAGATCGCCCGTCCACGGCAGATCTACACCGGAGCCGACACCCGCGATTACGTTCCCATCGAAGACCGCCCCGAACCGCTTACCGTAGAGCGCCGACTGCTCGACGAAAGGGAAAGCGGGCTGGAGCCTTCCGTCTAGCGGCAGCTTCGCGGCACAACGCAAAGCGCGCAAAAATCAGCCGCGCCCCATCCGTTGGACGGTGGCGCGGCTTTTTTTGTTGCTTCGTAGGCCGCCGGCCAGACCCGGATATCGTTATCGTATCGTCATCGTCCTGCCTTTTTCTTTTTCTCAGCAAGACGCCGCGGGGAATCCGGATCGCCGGCAGCACCCTTGTTAGGACGCATTATGCATGAAACCTCGTCGCGAGAGTCGCAAGCGACCGTGAGATCGGCCCCAGCGCAGCGTTGAGGCCCGCAGGCGTAGTGACACTACGTCGAGGGCCGAAACGCGAGCACGGGCCGAGATTGCGGGCGATTGAGGCTCGCAGCAGAGGTTTCATGCATAATGCGGGTTAGGACGCGTAGATCTTCATCACCTTGCTGAGAAAAGCCAGCGCGTCCTTGCGCTTTCGCTGGAAGGAGTTGCGGCCGATGATAGAGCCGAACCCACCGCCGTCGCGGATACCCTTGCACTCGTCGAAGATCTTTTGATCGGCCCCTTTGGCGCCACCCGAAAAGATCACAATGCGCCGCCCGTTAAACGCCGACTGCACGACATGGGCAACGCGCTCCGACAGGGTCTTGATCTTGATCCGCGACGACTTGTAGACCTTGGCGGCGGCGTCTTGCTCGATGAAGTCCGTGGGCGGCTTCACCTTGATGATGTTGGCGCCCAACTGCGCCGCTATCTGCGCGGCGTAAGCACACACATCCACCGCGGTCTCGCCCTGCTTCGACAATCCCGATCCGCGCGGATAAGACCACACCACTACGGCCAAACCGCTGGCTTTGGCCTCGAGTGTAAGTTCGCGCAGATCCTCGTACATCGATTTGAAGTTCACCGAGCCCGGATAAATCGTGTAGCCGATCGCGGAGCAGCCCAAGCGCAACGCATCTTCCACCGACGCAGTTACCGAAGGAACCGGGTCCGAGCCGTCGGGGGCCAGGGAATCATGGTTGTTGAGTTTCAAGATCAACGGTAGTTGCCCGGCGAACTCGGCCGCCCCGGCTTCCAGAAAACCGAGCGGGGCAGCGTAAGCATTGCAGCCGGCGTCGATGGCTAGTTGAAAATGATAGCGGGGATCGTAGCCCGCGGGATTGGGGGCGAAACTGCGGGCGGGCCCGTGCTCGAAACCTTGATCCACCGGCAAGATGACCAGACGGCCGGTGCCACCAAGCGTACCGTGATTGAGAAGGCGGGCGATATTGGTCAGCGTTCCCGGGTTTTCCCCGGCGTACCAGCTTAGAATCTCTTTTACGCGCTTGGTCATGATTAACTTGAACCTCTCTGGCTTCGAATTCGCCTTCCGCGAACATACTAGCTACAAGCGACAATACTCATTCCGCAGATTCTGTACGCCCGTGCGATTTCAAACTCAAGAAATGGACCTGATATCCCAGTGCGCAAAGCGTCCACCGCCCCGGTAGCGCCAAGCACGGCATCTCGTGGCAAGCACAGCATCCATCAGCATCCACACCAACATCCATCAATCCATCCGCGTCCATCCGCGTCCATCCGCATCCATCCGCATCTATCCGCGTCCATCCGCGTCCATCCGCGAACAATGTGAAGCTACGCAAGAATCCCAAGGGTAGTCGCGCTAAACGAGTGTAGCGGCCTCGCCAACATCAGCGAACACATCTGTAAGAGACACTGGAGATGTCCGCTTTGGCGGCTACGAAGCTCGTATGTATAGCGACGAACGATTCGTGGCCCGCCGGCCAAGCTCATCGACCGGCATCGACAGGCCACAGTTCGAAGCCCGCCACAACGAAGTCATGATCAAAGCTCATGGCCGCGCGGCAGCGCATGGCTTCCATGACCGCGAAACTCACGGCATCGGTATAGGTAATACGCTGATCGCCGAGCCTGTATAGCCAGTCCAGTGCACGAAGGTGATGGCCGGCCGTGGCGAACTCCACCCGAACTCCGTTGCTGCTGTCGATCAGCTCCAAAGCTCGCAAAGCAGGCCGGATACCGGCGCGAAACAGCAGCAAACGCTGGACCTCGGCAACAACGAGATTCGTAGTAAGCAGATCTATGCCGCGCTTGCGTACGGCCCTAAACATCGCATCCGCCGCCCGGTGTTGGCCGTCGCTGGCACTAAACAGCGCAATCCAGGCCCCGCTATCGACGAACACGCCGGCGGCGCCGGGCGGAGTTTTGCGAGTAACTTGGCGATTTTTCGGCAACGAAAGTCTCCTCGAGGTAGCGGTCGATCCGCTCGGAGGCATCCTCAGGCATTCCCTCGATCATCCCGCTGGCGTCCAATAAAGGATCCTGCGCGCGTTCACGGGTCAGCGCCCGGATGGCCACACGAACAGCCTGGGACTTGGTCCAGCCACGATCTCGCGCCCATCTTTCCAAGCGCACGAAATCATCCTCGTCCAAGTACACCTGTAGGGGATGCGTCATGAGCCATCGCTTAGCGCATCATGAAGTAACGGTCAATGCTCTCATGATGATTACTTTCGTGGTTAGGCCTTCATGATTCGATTCTCATGACCCTGCTCGCGTGATTCGGCTCTTCAACTTCGGTGTTCTCGATGGCGACGGCTTCGTAGGGATCGGAGTAAGATTCGAGCCGCTCACGCAAGACTTCCAGTGCTGCAACTTCGCCGTCCTGCCGGGCCACGAAAGCGTCGATCAAGGGGGCTCGCTTGGCATAGCGGTAGGCGGCCAGAAAAGCGGCATTGTCGGTCAAGCCGGAGGCTTCGACGCCGATAGCGGCAAGCTGCTCGCGGGCCTCCTCATAGAGCACCGCACGACCGGCCAGGGTGCGCTCGAGCGCCAGCCGGTGCCGCCTTGCTCCGTCGAGAAAAAGGCTCAAGCGCTCGGCAAAATCGTCGAAGAAACGGCCCCGGCGCAACCAGGCGGCGCGGGCTTCCTTGAGCTTGGCAGCGCTGCTCTCGTCGCCGCGCTCACGAAAGAAACGTTCGGCCAAGCGTAGCCCGATCGAAGTGGCCAGTGTCTCGTTGAAGGCAACTTGGCCCTTGACAAAGAGGTTTTGGTGCACGAGTTCATGCAAGACTACAGTGACCAACTCGGTGTCTTCGGATTCAAGGAGAGCCGATGGCAAGGGGTCGTCGAACCAACCCAAGGTAGAGTAAGCCGAAGCTTCGACTATGCGGGTGTCGAGGCCCTCGGCGCGAAGTCCACGCGCGAATTTCTCGGCGCTTTCACTATCGAAATAACCCCGGTAAGGAATGCTCCCGACCAGCGGATACCACCATACGTAGGGTTCCAAACGGTCGGCATAGGCGGCGGTCACGACATGAAAAGATCGTGCCTTGGCGCTGTCGGAGACACGCAGGAAGCTTCCGCCCACGTCCATACCCAGGGACTGTGCGAAACGGCGTGCCTCGAGCACCAGCAAGAGGCGACGGCGTTGGGTCTCATCACTGCTGCCGGCAGCCAACTCGCTGATCGGCCGCGCGCTTCCCAAGTAACGGGCCTGTTCATAGGCCAGGCGGGCCAGATAGGCGCCGCGACATCCCGAAACCCCAATAAGCAACGCCAGCACGCCGCATAGCAAGCTACGCGCGCGCCAAGTATCGCCGTTTCCAGCGCCCGAAGGCTCGGATATAACCCGCATCAGCCCCCGTGGGATCGCATACTCAGTGAATAGACTCTGGAAATACATACGCGCATACCGCAATCGCTACTTACTCGGCGGCCTGTGCCTG
>JAJRWY010000005.1 GCA_024276575.1 Candidatus Binatota bacterium | reverse complement strand
TTACGAGTGTCGGTGTTGATACCGGTGTATAATGAGGTCGACACGCTCGAGACGGTTATAGAGAAGGTCCGGGCGGTGCCGCTGGAGACTCAGATCATATTGGTCGACGATTACTCGGTTGACGGTACCCGTACTTTGCTGGAGTCGCTTGCGGAGAAAGATTCCGGGCTGGTGGTGCGATTTCACGACCGCAACCGAGGCAAGGGGGCGGCTATTCGTACGGCTTTGGCGGAGGCCGACGGCGATGTCACCATCATTCAAGACGCCGATATGGAATATGATCCGGCCGAGTATCCGACCCTTCTGGCCCCCATCGAGCAAGGGGTAGCGGATGTAGTTTACGGTTCGAGGTTCCTCAGCGGACCTCATCGAGTCCTCTTCTTTTGGCATCAGCTTGGGAACACGGCGCTGACGCTGTTTTCGAACATCATGACGAATCTCAATCTCACGGACATGGAGACCGGCTATAAGCTCTTCCGTACCGATTTGCTCAAGCGTATGCGTTTGACTACGGATCGTTTCGGATTTGAACCTGAGGTGACGGCGCGAGTGGCTCAGATGGGTTGCCGGCTCTACGAGGTGCCGATCTCCTACTGGGGGCGGGACTACGGCGCAGGCAAGAAAATCACATGGAAAGACGGAGTCGCCGCTTTGTGGCATATATTCAAGTTCAACGTTCTTGACCGCATGCCGGCGTCGCAGGCGTGCCACCGCTAGAGCTACCCGAACGGCGAAGAGGATTCGGTGTCGATAATGTCGAGGCACCGGGCTTGATCGAGAGGAGATCGAATAAGTGTATCTGGTGACCGGTGGGGCGGGTTTCATAGGTTCTAACATAGTTGGGGAACTACTGCGGCGTGGGCACCGAGTGCGAGTTTTGGACGACCTTTCCAACGGTTTGGCTTCCAACCTTGAAGACTTCGGCGATGACGTCGATTTCCTGCACGGCGATATTCGTGATCCCGCTGCGGTTGAGCGTGCGGTTGCGGGCGTCGAGGTGGTTTTTCACCTAGCGGCTTTGGGTTCGGTTCCACGGTCGATCGCGGATCCGGCGGCCACCAATGCGGTCAACGTTGCGGGCACGGTCAACGTGCTGGTGGCTGCGCGCAAAGCTGGAGCCAGGAGGTTGGTGTTTTCATCTTCCTCGTCGGTTTACGGCAATACGCCGGTGACGCCCAAGACAGAAGCGTTGCCGTACGCGCCGGTTTCGCCATACGCAGTGAGTAAGATGGCGGCGGAAAGCTATACCCGCGTATTTTCCCAGATCTACGATATGGAGACGGTTTGCCTGCGCTACTTTAACGTGTTCGGTCCGAAGCAAAGGCCGGACGCCGCCTACGCGGCGGTCATTCCCAAATTCATGCATTGGGCGATCAGCGGCGAAGCGCTCGAGATCCACGGAGACGGTCAGCAGTCGCGGGATTTTACCTATGTGGACAATGTGGTCAGCGCCAACCTATTGGCTGCCGACGCTCCCGGGGTTTCCGGACAGGTGTTCAACTGTGCCTGCGGTGAGAGCTACTCTCTTCTCGACATTGTCGAAGCACTGGAGCGTGCGCTCGGACGGGGGCTGGAGCGAAAGCACTCGGAGAGCCGCCCTGGTGATATCCGCAAGAGCCTTGCCGGGATCGACGCCGCCAGGAAGTCGCTTGGCTACGAAGTGCTGGTCCCTTTTTCCGAAGGCTTGGCACGCACCTGGGAAAAGTTTTGTACTAAGCATTCCATGGGTTGACTTGCCGCGGTTGCATCCCTACCGTTTTCGAGACCGCGAGACCGCGAGACCGCGAGACCGCGAGACCGCGAGACCGCGAGACCGCGAGACCGCGAGACCGCGAGACCGCGAGACCGCGAGACCGCGAGACCGGACGCGGTTTGGTTTTCGTGGACTTTGCTGCCGGAGCGTTGCCAGTAGCCAGGGGTCTAGGATAGTGGGCAGCGCGTTCCCGGAGGGAATACAGGAGGCGAAGATAGTTCTGTCGATTTCGTTGATAACTGTGGTGGCCGCCACGCATCAGATGACGGCTTGGGAGAGCTTCGTCGCCATCATCAGCAAACCCGATAATATGCCTGTCGCGGGTGCGTTGGCGCTGGTTCTCCTCAGTACCTGGATTGCGTTCCGGCAAGCCAGGCACAACGATAAGTTGATTGCCGAGGGCCGTCGAGATGAGATCCTTTCCGATATGCGGAAACCTTGAACAGTCCTACGGGTGTCTACGTTGCTGCCGGTTCCCATCACCCCTTTGCTTCGTGCGGGCTAGTCGTGTCGAGTGAAAATGGCCTATGCCTTTTAAGATAATCGCCGAGAATTGCACCGGCTGTACGGCCTGTGAGCAACGCTGCCCGACGCGCGCTATCAGCGGTCTAAAGAACGAAGTATTCTACATCGAAGCCGCTTCGTGTATCGACTGCGGCGCTTGCGGAGTGATATGTCCGGACGATGCGATTCTGGACACCTTCGGCAATCTCACTTCTGTTCAGAAGAAACTTCAGCGGCCGATTGCGGTGGTCGATAGCGACGATTGTAACGGATGCGGCGTATGTGTCGACGTTTGCCCTTTTGATGCGATCACGCCCTCTCATGCCGGTACCGGGCCGCTATACTTTGGCTTGGTGGAAGTTGCGGAGAAGAAATGTACGGGCTGTAAGCTTTGTGAGGACGTGTGCGGCTGGGATGGTATCTACGTGATGACCGCCGCCGAGAAGCCGCAATTCCTTGCCACCTTGAGTATTGGAACTGTCGAAGCATAGTGCTGCCGCGTCCCGCAACGGCAGTACTGCCTGCGTCTATGAAGCCGGTGTCGTCAAGGTGCTGCGGGGCAAGCGTGGTTGGCGTGTTTCGGCGTGGCTAAATCGCCGTCGGCCATGACGAACTCCGATAGACACCAACGCCTCTTGGGTACAGGCTTGGTTTCGCTTAGATCGCTGGGATCCAGTTGCGTAGAGCGTCCCGCCTTCAATGGCCAGCCCGGCCCGTATTCAACCCGGTCGATTTCGACACCATCGAGAATCAAGACTATCTCGTCGGCGCTGTTGGCAAGTGTCATCGCCCGTCCGTAGACGTAGTCCACTAAACCTCCGGCCGCGCTCGCCGAGCGGCCGAATACCATGTAAGCACCTGCTTCGATCTGCAGGGCGTCTGACACCGTGAAAGCATCGGAGCCGCCGTCGCGTACTTGTAGGCCGGATAGGAGCACTGCTCGTTGTGAGACGTTGGTGATTTCGAAAAACTCACCCGCTGAATCCGCCTGTGCCGAGGGATCTGCCAGAAACTCGGTTATGCGCAAGGGCGCACCCCCGGTGTTCAAGGTTGACGTCGTGGTTGCACCGGCCACGGTCGTCGTCGTGCTGCTGCTTGTCGTGCTGCTCTTGCCGGGGCCGTCGAGTGTTGTGGTGGTCGTCGAGGCGCCACCGCCTGTAGTGATCTCCGTAGTGGTGGAAGTGCTGCTTGTAGTGGTAGACGTCGTGGAAGTGGTGGTGGTCGTCGTCGATGAAGTCGTAGTGCCCCAAGCCGGGATCCGGCATGCGGCAAAGCTATTGCCCTGGATCTCTCCGAACTCGAAGTCCCAGTTCTGCGGGTCTTCGGCTTGAAGCAAGCTGCGCATATCACCCATGCTAGAAATGAAGATCTCGGCGGCCCAGCAGTGGGCACGGGTTGTCGCACAGACTGGCGCGTCGGCCAAGTCTCCGAGTTGTCCTTTCAGGGTGCTACAGGGATCGGGGAGGATGCGGGGTAGGGAAGGGCCACAAGCGCGCCGAACCCGCTTGCGCACCCGTCGATCGAGGCGATCGAGCCCGTCTCGGTAAGTGTGTAGTCCCTTGCATGCGACTGCCGCACTGCGGTTTGAAGCACTGTCGAGCAGAGCCAATCCACATCTTCCCAGGGCGCGAAGGTCGGTGCGAATCAGGCGCGCGTTACTTTCGTTCAAGACCTTCGAGCAGCGCAAGACCTTCGCGTCAATTGATGCCTCCTGCGCTGCTACCGGCGTACCGCACAGTGTAACCAACAGCACTGTAACCAATAGCACTGTGGCCAACAGCACTGTGGCCAACGGCTGTGTCGCCGGCCTCTGTATCAGGAGAATCTCGAAGCCTTGGACGATGGTGGAAAAAGATGTGTTCATGCCTACCTCCCAAAACGGTGTCGCGCGATGGTCCCCGCGCTACCGTGTCTGGGATGGCAGCCCCCACTACGGCTCTCAACTACAGCGACTACATAATACAGTCGTTTCGTTTCGGTCAGATGACTTTATTGAGCGGATATTCGACGATTCCTTTAGCACCCGCGGCTACTAGGCGGGGAGCAAGATCCCGGACGGTAGCTTCGGAGATCACGGTTTCAACGGAAACCCAATCCTTTTGATACAGGTTGGCAACGGTGGGAGCGGTTATGCTCGGCAGTAGGGCGATTATCTCAGAGAGTTTGTCCTGGGGGACGTTCATCTTCAGTCCTACTTGCGCTTCAGCCTGCAGTGCGCTTTGCAGCAGTAGGGCAACTTGCTCGATCTTCTTGCGGCTGTCCACATGCTCGAGAGCTTGCCGGTTGGCGATCAGCTGCGGGTTGGACTCCATCAAGTCTTCGATGATCTTCAGACCGTTGGCTTTGAGCGTGCTTCCGGTTTCGGTGACTTCGACGATCGCATCGCAGAGTCCGGCCGCTACCTTTGCCTCTGTGGCACCCCATGAAAACTCGACCGTCACCTCGATATTGCGTTCCGCGAAGTAACGTTTGGTAAAGCCCACCAGTTCTGTGGAAATCCGTTTGCCGCCAAGATCCGCGGAAGAATTAAACGGTGATTCGTTGGGGACTGCGAGTACCCATCGCGTGGGCCTGAAAGACGCCTTGGAATATACTAAGTCGCAGATTACTTCGACATCCGACCCGTTCTCGGCGGTCCAGTCTTTGCCGGTGATCCCGCAGTCAAGGCTTCCGAGTTCCACATAGCGCGACATCTCTTGGGCACGCACCAGCGAGCAACTGATCTCCGGATCGTCGATAGAGGGGAAGTAACTGCGCGAACTGCTGCTGACCCGCCACCCCGACTTGCGCATCAACTCTACGGTGGTTTTTTCAAGGCTGCCTTTGGGCAAACCGAGTTTTAGTGGGTTCACTTCTTGTATACCTCCGCCGGGTCGAACAGGCGTTCTCCCACCGTGGAAACGGAGTCACCGTCAACCCGGCGAAAAAAACAGGAACGGTAGCCTTCGTGGCAGGCTGCCCCTCCGTGCTGAACGACTTTCAGCAGTATCGTGTCGTTGTCGCAGTCGACGTAGACTTCTTTGACTTCCTGTGTATTGCCTGACGATTCGCCTTTTATCCACAGTTGTTTTCGAGATCGACTCCAGAACGTGGCAGTGCCGGTCGCGAGCGTGTGCTTCCAGGCCTCCTCGTTCATGTAAGCGACCATTAGCACCGTGCCGTCGCTAGCGTCTTGGACCACTGCCGTAGCCAGCCCGTTTTGCTTCTTGAAATCTATGTCGATCATTGGAGCCGTCCTGCTTGTCGTTGCTACCGCTGCGGCCGCTCCGGATTCTTTGGTCGCTCCAGGCCCTTTTGGCGCTATGGGCGTGTAGGGTGTTTCGGCGCGTAGGCGGTTCGGAAACGCGATAGTTAGCAGGGGGGCCCAGAAACGCAATTGTCGCAGCCCTCGGGTTCGTCGATCAGCTTGTCGATCAGCGTGCACTGCGCTAAACCGGCTGGCATGCGCCTGAGTGAACTCGCTGAGGAATTGGGAGCACGCCTAGAAGGCGATGGGGAAGTCGAAATATCCTCGGTCGCGCCGCTCGAAGAAGCGGGGGAGGGAGATCTGAGCTTTCTCGCCAACCCCAAGTACAAGCCGCTACTCGAATCTTCGCGAGCGGCGGCCGTAATCTTGGGTCCGGGCCAAGACGCAGGTTCGAAAAATTGCCTACGGGTCGATAATCCGTATGCGGCTTTCGTCCGAGTCCTCACTATTTTTGACCGCCGGCCGCAGCCCGTTTCCGGCGTGGACGAACGCGCAGCCGTCGACGATTCGGCGGAGATTGGTGAGGGTTGTCATATTGGCCCTTATGCGGTGGTTGGGGCGGGCGCGAGAATCGGAGCGGGAAGCGTAATCCATCCGCATGTGGTGATATACCCCGGAGCCGTATTGGGGCGGCGCTGTGTATTGCATGCCGGGGCGGTACTTCGTGAACTCGTCGAACTTGGTGACGGCGTGGTGCTGCAGCCCGGGGCGGTTGTGGGCGGAGACGGTTTCGGGTTTTTGCCGATGGGCGATAGGGCGCCGCTGCCGATTCCGCAGATTGGGACGGTGTCGCTCGGCGATGGCGTGGAACTGGGAGCCAACAGCACCGTGGATCGTGCGGCGGCAGGGGCTACGCGCTTGGAGCCGGGTGTCAAGATCGACAATCTGGTGATGATTGCGCATGGATGTCGCATCGGTTCCAACAGCATGATAGCGGCTCAGACCGGGCTGGCGGGAAGCACTAGGCTAGGAGCACGGGTTATGGTGGGTGGTCAGGTGGGCATCGGCGGACATTTGCGGGTTGGTGATGACGCCCAGTTGGCGGCGCAATGTGGCGTGATGGGAGATCTCGAGGGTGGAAAAGCGTATTCGGGGACTCCTGCCGTCGATATAGGGGTTTGGCGCCGCTATGCGGTGCTGCTGGCCAAATTGCCGGATTTATTCAAGATGGTGAGACGCTTGGCCAAGGCTAGAGATTAGATTTAGCCAGGCACGCCTTTTTTGCCTTGTAAATCGGTTGCGTGTAGCATTTTTCGATTGTGGCTCCGGCTCGGGGCTGGAGAGAAGCGGTGAAGCTCAGGGTAGCGGACCTTTCCGACGAAGTAAGGCTGGTCGAGTTCAGCCGATCCGCTAGCGAGATGGACGCGCTTCTGGCTAGCGGATCACACTCCAGCGGCCAGCATTTCGGCGCTGACCTGCGTGTAAGCGGCGAAATCTACCGCAGTGGCGACGACGTAATATTCACCGGCGCTCTTGGCTGCAAGATGCGTTGTGAGTGCTCGCGCTGTCTTGACGAGTTTTACTGGGATCTCGAGCGCAAATTTAGCTATGTGATCGCCAAGGAAGGCTCTGTGGGGCAGAAGGACGATGTCGGTGTCGATCACTATGCGGGCGAAGAGCTGGACTTGATGCCGCTGGTCTGCGACGAGGCCATGTTGGGCTTGCGAAGCGTGATGCTGTGCAGTCCCGAGTGCCGAGGCTTGTGTCAGCGTTGCGGGGCAAATCTCAATCGCGAACTTTGCGATTGCGGGGCTTCGCCCGCGTAGCTCCAGGGCCGGTTTGTGATCCTCGCGTCGTGTGAGTACGGAAATTTGGAAGGGTCTTCTGCCGGCCTCGGAGTTGCCCTCAGAGTTGCTATGCGCGGTAGTGGCGAGCTTATTTGCTGTGGAGCGCCCAACGTATTTCGAATGGAGTTATAAGTAGATGGCAGTTCCCAAGAGAAGAACGTCGAAGTCGAAAAAACGGTCGCGCCGTGCACACGATTTTCTGTCGCCACCGACTTACGTGGCATGCCCAAATTGCGGAGAATCGATGGTCCCGCACCGAGCCTGCCCGGCCTGCGGTCATTATCGCGGCAGGGAAGTCGTCTCTACCGTAGAGGACTAGGTCCCGATCATGACCGGCGGGCGCTATCGTGACCGCGTGGCCGTGGTGACCGGGGCTTCGCGGGGCATCGGGGCTGCCATTGCGGCCACGCTGGCGAGGCAGGGGGCTAAGGTTTACTGCGTCTACCGCAGTGCAGACACCCGTTTCTCAGCCTTGAAAGATGGACTCGGGGAGTTCGGCGGCAATCTGTTTCCGGTTCGAATCGATCTCACCGAACCAAACCAGATCGATGAATTCTTCAAACAGGAGGATTTCTGTCGCGGGCGCCTAGACATTCTGGTGAACTGTGCCGGGGGCTCGGCTGATGCCCTGTTGTTGCGCGCTTCGGCTAAGCGGGTTCGCGAGGCCCTGGCGTTGAACCTGGAGTCGGCGATATCGTGTTCTCGTTCGGCCCTGCCGTATATGCTCAGAGCACGCTATGGCAGGATCGTGAACATCGGTAGCGTCGTCGCCTCGATGGGCAATGCGGGGCAGAGCTTGTATTGCGCCGCGAAGGCCGGATTGGAGGGCTTTACGCGGTCCCTAGCCCGAGAGGTTGGAAGCCGTGGGATTACGATAAATTGCGTGAGTCCTGGCTTCATTGAAACCGATATGACCGCGGCCATGAGCGAGGCTCAGCGGGGGGAAGTGCTCAAAGCGACTGCGGTCGGCCGCTTGGGCAGTGTTGAAGACGTGGCGTGGGCGGTGCAGTTCCTCTGTGATGAAGCGTCGTCCTACGTCACCGGCGCAGTTTTGCATGTCAACGGAGGCATGTATATGTAGTGCCCGCTCGGACCGGAGCATCAGGGAGGTTTTTCGATGTCGGCAGTGGAACGCGTTGTGGAAATCGTATGTGACCAGCTTACCTTGGATAGATCTCAGGTGACGCCGGAATCGTCATTTCTCGAGGATCTCGGTGCCGACTCCCTCGATATCGTTCAGTTGATCATGGCTCTGGAAGAAGAGTACGGCCTAGAAATCTCTGATGAAGAGGCGGAGAAAATCCGCACCGTCCAAGACATTGTCGACTACATCGACAACCGGCAGCAGTAACACTACGGCCGAGGCCGCGGCGCCGCGCAGAGTGATGGTTGGCAGCGACCATGCGGCTCTCGCCGCCAAAGCGCTAGTCGTTGCCGAGTTTACGGCGCTGGGTTGGGATGTTGAAGATGCCGGTCCTGATAGCGAGGATTCAGTGGATTATCCCGACTATGCTGAGGTCGTTGCGAAAGCGGTTGCCGGCGGAGATGTCGACCGTGGAGTGCTGCTGTGCGGCACCGGAATCGGTATGAGCATCGCCGCGAATAAGATCGACGGTATCCGCGCAGCCTTGGTTCACGATGTGACCGGTGCGAGGATGTCCAGAGAGCACAACGATGCGAATGTGCTGGTGCTCGGCGGTGGGGTGCTCGGCGAGCGCCTGATCAAAGATATCGTCAAAGCCTGGGTTGCGGCCGAATTCGAAGGCGGACGCCATCATCGGCGGATCGATAAGATTCACGCCTTGGAGGCGGCCCCGAGTAAGGGCCCTGAAGCTTAACTGGGGTTGGGGCCGGGGGCTGGAATGCGGCCGTATGGCGGCTGCGGCCATGGAGTCGGGCGCCGCACGCCGGTAGCCGGACAGAGGAATCGAGTCTGTGAGTTTTCTCCAAACAGCGGATCCTGAGATATTTGACGCCATCGCCCGGGAGCGGGAACGGCAGGAGCGCAACCTTGAATTGATCGCCTCCGAGAACATCGTGAGCGAGGCTGTTCTCGAGGCTGCGGGGTCGGTCCTGACCAACAAGTACGCTGAAGGATACCCCGGACGGCGCTACTACGGCGGCTGTGAATGTGTCGACGATGTCGAGCGATTGGCCATAGAAAGGGCCAAACAGCTCTTCGGCGCCGATCATGTCAACGTGCAACCACATTCGGGTTCGCAGGCGAATATGGCGGTGTACTTCTCCCAACTGAAGCCTGGGGACACGGTCCTGGCGATGAACCTGTCACACGGCGGCCATCTCACTCACGGCAGTCCGGTCAACTTCTCGGGTCGCTTTTTCGATATCGTCGCTTACGGAGTCGGCGAAGGCGACCACCGTATCGATTTCAACGAAGTCGCCGATCTAGCCAAGAAACACAGACCGAAGATGATCGTTGCCGGACACAGCGCCTATCCCCGGGTGCTGGATTTCGAGACTTTTGCCGATATCGCCAAGCAAGTCGGAGCCCTGTTGATGGCCGACATTGCCCACGTTGCGGGCTTGGTGGTAGCCGGATTGCATCCGTCTCCGGTCCCACACTGCGATTTCGTTACCACTACCACGCACAAGACTCTTCGCGGGCCTCGTGGCGGCATGATCCTTTCGCGGGCCGAGTACGCTAAATCAATCGACTCTTCGATTTTTCCGGGAAATCAAGGCGGGCCCCTGATGCATGTGATCGCTGCCAAGGCGGTGGCGTTTCGCGAGGCCTTGGCTCCGGGTTTTGCGGATTACCAGCGCGCCATACTCGACAACGCCGCCGTTCTTGCAGAAGGTCTATTGGAACGCGGTTTCAAACTCATTTCGGGCGGCACCGACAACCATCTGATGCTCATCGATCTGCGCGAAGGAGACCTCACCGGGCGCCTCGCACAGCAGAGTCTCGACAAGGCTCGGATTACTACCAACTGCAATACGGTACCCTTCGATCACCGAAGCCCTTTCGTCACTTCAGGCCTGAGGCTCGGGACTCCGGCGGTGACATCGCGCGGTATGGGCCGTGAGGAAATGAAGGCGATCGCCGCTTTTATCGCGCGGGTGCTCGAGGACGTGGAGAATGAAGCAGCTTTGAATTCGATAAGAAGCGAGGTGGAAGCCCTGTGTGCCCGTTTCCCGCTTTATTCGAGCCGGCCGGCGGCCGCGTGAGAGCCCGGTTGGCTTCGCGCCAGCAGCTACGCTGACTCGACCGATGCGCTGTCCGTTCTGCCAAAACCCGGACGACAAAGTCGTGGATTCTCGGGAGACCTCGGAGGGGGGTATCGTCCGCCGGCGGCGGGAATGTTTGGCCTGTAGTCGTCGCTTCACGACCTACGAACGGATCGAAATCGCGATGCCGATGGTAGTAAAGAAGGATGGACGGCGGGAAAGCTGGGACCGTGGCAAGGTTCTCGTCGGCATACAGAAGGCCTGCGAGAAGCGGCCGGTGTCGGCGGACGAAATCGATAAGTCTATAGATGAGATCGAGCGGTTGGTTCAAGACAAAGGTGCCCGCGAAATCCCGTGCTCGTTGGTTGGAGAGTCTGTGATGAACTGCTTGAAGGGTCTTGACGACGTTGCTTACGTGCGTTTCGCCTCTGTGTATAAGTCCTTTCGAGATATAGACGAGTTCGTGGCGGCGCTTGATTCGCTGGCCCGTGAAAGAAGCGGCGGCCGGCACGAATAGTGGTGGCGGTATCGCGGCGACAGACGGTGGGTTGCGCGCCAAGCGACGAGGAGTGGATGCGCCTTGCCGTCGAGGAAGCCCGCAAGGGATTGGGCTTTACCACGCCCAATCCCGCAGTGGGCTGTGTGCTGGTCAAGAACGGCCGGTTGCTGGCAAGCGGATATCATCGCCGTGCGGGTTCTGCCCATGCCGAGATTGAAGCTTTGTCGGCTGCTGGAGGCGGTGCCCGGGGCGCGACCGCTTATGTAAGCCTGGAGCCTTGCTCTCACCAAGGCAGGACCCCGCCCTGCGCCGATGCTTTGATAGAAGCTGGAATTACCCGTGTGGTAGTGGGATGTAAGGATCCTAATCCACTGGTAGCGGGTCGCGGTGTGCGGCGATTGCGCGCCCGTGGGCTCGAGGTCAAGTCCGGGGTTCTTCGGGATAGCTGCACGGACGTGATCCGCGGTTTTCGAAAGGTCGCTGAAAGCGGTCTTCCCTATGTGCATCTCAAGCTTGCAGCTAGTCTCGATGGACGAATAGCTGCCCGCGGAGGAGATTCGAAGTGGATCAGTTCGCGGCAATCTCGCGCTACCGTGCAGCTTTTGCGTGCGCGTTCGGAAGCGGTGATGGTTGGAATCGGGACGGTGAAGGCTGACGACCCAAGACTCAACTGCCGTCTGCGCGGGCGGGCTCGTCCGCTTCCGGTAGTGTTGGATAGAAAGCTGAGAACGCCACTTTCCGCGCGAGTGCTCACTGCCGGCAGGAGCCCCTTGATAGTGTGTGCGCCTAGGCATTCCGTAGTGGCACGCCGGCGGCTACAAGAGGCCGGTGCTACGGTGCTTCCTCTAGATATGCGTGGGCGCAGGGGGTGGTTGCGGCTACTGGCCGAGTTGGCCCGGCGCGATGTGCTGGAACTGCTCATCGAAGGCGGTGCGCGCGTTGCATCTTCTGCACTGAAGGCTGGGGTGGTGGATCGTGCTACGTTTTACTTCAGCCCGCGCTTGATTGGCGGTGACGGCATTCCCATGGTGGAATCGCTCGGTGTGCGGACGCCCGCTGATGCGCTTCGATTGTCGACCGAAACCTGGTCGGAGTCCGGCGGCGACTTGGTGTGGACGGGAGAGTTTTCATGAAGGATTCAGGCTCGAGGGAAAGCGGAGAGGGGCGGGAGTCCCTTGACCTGGCTCTGCGGGCGCTGGCCGACGGTGAGATGCTGATCGTCTATGATGACGATCATCCGGAGAGCGGCGGTTTCATGTGTACGAGCGGGCGTAAGATCACGCCGGGTAAAGTGAATTTCATGGCGACCCATGCCCGTGGCCTAGTCTGTGTCGCGCTTACGGATGCGAGGATGAAGCAACTGGGAATACCCTTGATGGCACCTGAAAGCCCCTATGGAAGGCGCCACTGTTTCGGCGCTTCAATTGAAGCGGCGTCCGGGGTGACCACCGGAATTTCCGCCGCTGATCGGGCTCGCACTATACTGGTAGCTGCTGCTCCCGACGCTAGGCCTGAGGATCTGGTAATGCCGGGCCATGTGTTTCCGATGCAGGTGCGCGAGGGTGGCGTTCTTCAGCGGCCGGGTATGCCGGAAGCGGCCGCGGATCTTTGCCGGATCGCCGGTGAGGAGCCTGTGGCCGCCTTGTGCGCGATTCTTGACGATGAGGGAGACATAGCGGGTATAGAGGAACTTCGGGCTCTTGCCGGGGAGTTTTCACTTCCGTTGATCGACGTTGGTTCGGTAGTGGCCCGGCGCCTGCGAGAGGATTCAGTCGTCGAACGCGTGGCTGAGCGGGAAATAGAGAGCGGTTATGGGGGAAGTTTTACCGCCATTTCCTATCGCAACGATTTTGATCACAACGAACACCTCGCGCTTGTCGCGGGCGATATTTCCACGGACGCTCCGGTGACCGTCCGTGTACATTCCCAGTGTCTCACGGGTGATGTGTTCGGCTCGAACCGCTGCGACTGCGGAGACCAGTTGCGGCTGGCCATCGAGACCATAAGCTCCGAAGGGCGCGGGGTAATCGTATATATGCGTCAGGAGGGACGTGGAATCGGCTTGGCCAACAAGATACGCGCCTACGCACTACAAGACCTTGGCCGCGATACGGTTGAAGCAAACCTTGAACTAGGTTTTAAGGAAGACTTGAGAGACTACGGCATAACATCCCAAATCTTAAAGGAATTAGGGGTGTCTAAGATTCGGCTGTTGACCAACAATCCGCAGAAAGTGCAGGGGCTCGAGCGTTACGGTTTGCAAGTGGTGGAAAGGCGCTCGATAGAGACGCAGCCCCATGACGACAACATCGCATATCTGCGTACCAAACGGAGCAAGCTCGGCCATCTGCTCGATGAGAGTAGCCTGGACACTGCGCGTGCCGGCTCAACGGATGGGGGCGAGCGGCGGTGAGCGGCCATAACGTGAAGGCGCGTTTGGCCGTGGTGGTGAGCGAGTTCAACAGATCGGTCACGGAGAGCCTGCTTCAGGGGGCCCTGGAAGCTGCCTCTGCACGGGGTGTCGAGCTGGGTGATGACGACATTTATCGGGTCCCCGGTGCCTTCGAATTGCCGTTGCTGGCGTCGGCGCTGAGCGACAGCGACCGCTATGACGCCGTGGTGTGCTTGGGCGCGGTCATTCGCGGGGATACTCCTCATTTCGACTACGTCTGCGCCGAGGCTTCGTCGGGAATACAAAGGGCTGCTATCAACAGCGGCAAGCCGGTGTCTTTCGGGGTCCTTACTACCGACACCATGGCTCAAGCGCTCGAACGTGCCGGCGGCTCGGTGGGCAATAAGGGCTACGAGGCGGTCATCGCGGCACTGGATACGCTAGCCGTGCTCGCACGGGTTCCGAGGTCTTGATCTAACCGGCATTTTTCATGAAACCTCTGCTACGAGCCTCAATTGCCTGCAATCCCGGCCCGTGCTCGTTCGCCCGTTGCGCGGGCTCGCGGGCCCCACGGTCCCGACCTAGTGTCACTATGCCTGCAGGTCACAACGCCACACGTGGCCCGATCTGGCCGCTCTCACCCGCGCTTGCGACTATCGCGACGAGGTCTCATGAATGATGCGGGCTAGGGTGAAACGGGGAGGGCGGCGCAGAGGCCGGGAAGCCGCCTTGCAGCTTCTATATTAGGTGGAGTTGATGGGCGAGTCGTCTGATCCGGCATTCGAGCTTTACTGGCAGCATCTCGCTTCCGGGCCCGTCACCGCTGAAGAGCGGCAGTTCGCGGAGTGGATTGTAACCCAGGTTCTGCAGAAGAGGGCGGAGCTAGACCGCTTGATCGACGCAGCTTCAGATAATTGGGAGTTGCCTCGCTTGTCCCGCGTAGACCTCAATCTCTTGCGGTTGGCGGTTAGTGAGTTGATGTGTTCTCCGGAAGTTCCTGCCGCAGTCGTTGTCAATGAGGCTGTTGAAATCGCGCAGGAGTTCGCCGATGTAAACTCGGCAAGTTTTATCAATGGGGTTTTGGATCGTATTGCCAAGCAGTTGGGACGTATTGGGGACGCCTGAGTAATGGACTTATCGGAAAGCTATAACGCGGCGGAAGTAGAACAGCGCTGGCAACAGATTTGGGCCGAACGCGGGGGCGGTAACGCCGACTGTGACCAAGGAGAGCCGTTCTATCTACTCGAAATGTTTCCGTATCCTTCCGGACGCATTCATATGGGGCACGTCCGCAACTACACCATTGGGGATGTCTATGCGCGTTTTCTGCGGGCAAAGGGCCATCGGGTTTTGCACCCAATGGGTTGGGATGCCTTCGGGTTGCCTGCGGAAACTGCCGCGATACAGCGAGGCATAGACCCTGCGCGATGGACGCGGGAGAACATTTCGGCGATGCGCCAGCAGCTTTCGCGGCTCGGTTTCAGTTACGATTGGTCGCGCGAAGTAGCGACCTGTGATCCTGACTACTATCGATGGGAGCAGTTGTTCTTTCTACAAATGCTTGATCGCGGTTTGGCCTATCGTAAGAAAGCGCGGGTCAATTGGTGCGACGCCTGTGGCACTGTGCTGGCCAACGAGCAAGTGGAAGGCGAGGAATGCTGGCGCGGGCATTCTCCAGTGCGGCAAAAAGAACTCGACCAATGGTTCCTGCGTATTACCGCGTACGCGGACGAGTTATTGGAGGGCCTGAATGGCCTCGACGGTTGGCCGGAGAAAGTGCGCACCATGCAGCGCAATTGGATCGGTCGCAGCGAGGGCGTGGAGATAGAGTTTCCCATTGTTGAAACCGGGAAGTCGTTGCCCGTTTTTACCACCAGGGCCGACACATTGTTCGGCTGTACCTTCGTCAGTCTTGCGGTAGAGCACCCTCAGGCGGCGGAGTTGGCCCGCGCAGGCGGCAATGAAGAAGAGGTTTGTGCGTTTATCGACAGTATTTCCCGTCTGGAAACCGCCGAGCGTGCGCAGGGCAAGGAGGGGATTTTTACGGGCTGTCACGCGATAAACCCGATAAACGGGCGAAGTGTTCCTGTGTATCTAGCCAACTTTGTTTTGATGGAATACGGCACCGGAGCGGTAATGGCAGTACCCGCCCACGATCAAAGAGACTTTGAATTTGCCGCCCGCTATGGGATCGAAGTGATTCCGGTCATCGAAGGCGAGGACGGATGTCTCGATGCTTCCTCCATGCTCGAGGCCTTCGAAGAAGATGGGCGCTTGCACGATAGTGGAGAGTTTTCGGGACTCAGCAGCGCCGACGGGCGTAAGGCGATCGCGAAGGCGCTTGCCGAAAAGGGTAGTGGCAAGGAGGTGGTGAACTACCGTCTGCGGGACTGGGGGATTTCCCGGCAGCGATACTGGGGCACGCCTATTCCGATAATCCACTGTCCCAATTGCGATGTCGTCGCAGTACCGGAAGCAGATCTACCGGTGGTTTTGCCGACTGGCGTGGAGTTGCTCGAAGGCGGCGGCTCTCCCTTGCCGGAACTCGAAGATTTCGTTTCGATCCGCTGCCCTCAGTGCGGTGCCCAGGCCCGGCGTGATACCGATACCATGGACACCTTCGTCGAGTCATCGTGGTACTTCATACGCTTTGCTTCTGCTGAGCGTGACGGAATCCCCTTCGACCGCGATGAGGTGGCGCGTTGGATGCCGGTTGATCAGTACATCGGCGGGGTCGAGCATGCGGTGCTACATCTGCTGTATTCGCGTTTTTTTACCAGGGTGCTCCGGGACCTCGGTTGGTTGGAGGTTTCTGAGCCTTTCGAGCGCTTGCTCACTCAGGGCATGGTCATCAAAGACGGTGCGAAGATGAGCAAATCGAAGGGGAATGTCGTTGATCCCGACGAGTTGGTGGCTGCTTACGGGGCCGATACGGCGAGACTGTTCTCAGTGTTTGCGGCCCCTCCGGAAAAGGACCTTGACTGGAGTGACCGGGGCGTCGAAGGCGCCCACCGCTTTCTTTCGAGGGTATGGCGTCTGGCGCTTGCCGTGGGTGCCGCAGATGCAGGGGGTGTCGTCCGGAGGTCGTTGGCGTGGGCGGATCCGGGTTGCGAAGGACTATCGAAGCCCGCAGCCGGCCTGCGTTCTCTCGTCCACGACACCATCCGCCGCGTAGGCCGGGACATAGGCGAGCGTATGCGTTATAACACTGCGGTGGCCGCCATAATGGAGCTGGTCAATGGAGCCTACGAGTATCGACAGCGTGACGATAGCAGTGACGATGCGGTTTTGGATTTCGCAGTAGCCATGACTCTCCGTTTGTTGTTCCCCTTTGCTCCTCACATGTGTAGCGAGCTGTGGAGCAGGGTGGTCGTAGGGCCGGGCGTAGACGAAATCCCATGGCCCGACTACGATGCCTCTGCCCTGGTCAAAGAGACCATTGAAATGGTAGTCCAGGTAAACGGTAAAGTTAGGGGGCGTATACAGGTGGCAGCGGATATCCCTGAAACTGAGTTGCTGGAACTGGCAGCTAAGCAGCCACGGGTAGCTGCCGCATTGGCGGGCCGTAGTCCGCGCAAGACAGTGGTAGTTCCCGGGCGTTTGGTAAGTATGGTGGTGTGATGAGATCTATGTTGCTGCTCTCTTTGCTGTTATTCACCGTGGAGTTGCCGGCTTGCGGGTACACTTTGCTGAGGGCCGATAACATTCCGTCTGATGTCCGAACGCTGCGAGTCGAGCGGGTGGACGTGGGGGAGGGGGACCCATTGCTCGCGGATGCGCTCACGCGCCGTTTACGGCGTGAGATCCGCCGTGGCGGGCGTTTCCAGGTAGCGGAAGAAGGGAGCCGCGCCGATGCGGTGTTGAGCGTGCGAGTGGTCGCCGACCGGTCCCGCCCGGTTGCCTTCAACGAGTTCGATAGTGTTTTAGACTACCAAATGACTCTGGCCGCCGATGCGGCTTTGGCAAGAAGCGATGGGGAGCTGTTGTGGAAGGCTGACCGGATATCGTCGTCGCGCGGGCATGCCGCAGTGGCGGGTGCAGTGGTCAGTTCCAGCTCGTCTTTTCAGGCCGGTGAGCGGCTCGACGCGGCCACCCTCACCGTGTTTGACGATGTTCAACTCGGCGAAGAGCGCAAAGCCGTTGCTCGTGAACGCCTCGTAGCGGATCTGGCCAGCAGCATCCTCGCTACGATGGGTGAAGGAATCTAGCCGGGCTGGCCGGTGGAAGCGGTCAGTTTGGCGACTTTCTTGGCAAGACGACCGGTTCGGCGGGCTGCGTTAGCTTTGTGCAGAACCTTTTTCGACGATGCACGAGCCAACGCTTGCTCAGCCTCGGTGAACGAGTTGCGAGCCTTTTCGGCGTCGCCCTGCTCGATTGCTTCGTTTACCCTGCGTAGCAAGGTGCGTATGCGCGATTTGACCTCTCGGTTGGCCGCACGTTTCTTGAGAGATTGTCGGTGCCGCTTTACTGCGGACGGATGGTTTGCCACGTTTCCTCCTGAGAGCCCTTTGAGCGCGTTGTCGTAGCAATTGCATGCCTGACGGTCAAATCGAAGAGGGGGAACAAGATCGGCGTGGGATAACCCGGGCTGCCGGGTTACTCGGTGGGCTTACGTTGCTGAGCCGAGTGAGCGGCTTGATCCGGGATATGGTCATCAGTGCCGTGTTCGGGGCTTCGAGCGGTGCGGATGCTTTCTTTGTGGCGTTTCGCATCCCCAACTTGTTTCGTCGAGTGGTTGGAGAAGGGGCGGCCTCGGCAGCGTTTGTTCCTGTTTTCACACGAGAAATTGTTGACGATGGGCCGGACGCGATGATCCGGGCAGCACGTTCAGTGGGTGCTGCCGCATTCTTGATCTTGAGCGGCTTGGTAGCCTGTGGAGTGTTGCTGGCCGACCCGCTGGTATCGGCTTTCGCCCCCGGATTCGTCGCCGACCCGGTTAAACGCGACCTGACGGTAACGCTCACCCGCTATACGTTTCCCTATCTCGGCTTGGTCGGTGCTGCGGCCTGGGCGATGGGTGCCCTGCACACTTTTCGCCGCTTCGTCGCGCCGGCTCTGGGGCCGATTCTTCTCAATGTCTCTATCGTAGCTTGCGCGCTGACTGTGTCGCCTTGGGTGGATCCACCTGTGCTTTCACTGGTCTGCGGGGTTCTGATCGGTGGTGCGTTGCAATTCATCGTACAAATACCGACTCTGCGTGGCCTTGGGATGCGACTGTTGCCGCTGCCGCGTCCTTCTCATGCAGCTACCGCGAGAGTCGGCGCCTTGTTGCTTCCGGTTCTTTTCGGTGGGGCCGTCTACCAGGTAAATATCTTGGTAGCTACGATCTTCGCATCCCTGCTTCCCGAGCGCAGTATCTCTTATCTTTGGTATGCCGACCGGGTTTTCGAGTTTCCCCTGGGGCTGGTGGCCGTGGCGGTTGGCACTGCCGCGTTGCCGGCTCTTAGTGCGCAGGCCAAGGCGGGTGCCCACTCAGAGATGGGCAAGACCGTCGGCCACTCTCTGAAGCTTACGTGGGCCCTGTGCTTACCTGCAGGGGTCGGTATTTGGATGCTCGCTCCGCAGGTGGTCGAAGTGCTGTTCGAGCGCGGGCGGTTTTCTCCTGTAGATACCGTTAATACGGCTTGGGCATTGCGGGCCTACGTATTCGGAATAGTGGGTGTAGCTACGGTTCGTGTACTGACGGCAGCCTTCTATGCCATGGAGAAGCCCCGTATTACGGTGTACGCAGCCCTGGTGGCCTTATTCGTCAATGCTGTTTTCGACCTAGCATTGATGGGACCTATCGACCCGGAGTTGCCGTGGTGGGGAGCCGAAGCGATAGCCCGGTTCTCTGCTACGCTACGATTGGCAGACCTGCGCCACGCCGGACTCGCCTTGTCGACGGGAATTGCCGCAAGCGTCAATGCCGTATTGCTTCTTGCTTGGCTCAAGCCGAAGCTGCCGAGTCTGTGCCTGCGCGAGTTGGCGGCTTCTTTGGGCTTACATGCCGCTGCCGCCGCGTTCATGGCGGCGGCATTGGCGGTGCTGCTTCGGTCGTTCGAAATGTTCATGCCGCAGGCACCGGCGGCATTGCTGCTAGTAGTAGCGATATCATCTGGGGCGCTGTCGTACTTAGTAGCGATCTGGGCCTTTGGCAGCTCCGAGTTGAAGGAACTTTCATCCATGCTGGCGTTTCGACGGCCTTGACGTGATCTTCGCGCGTCTCCATGCTTGCTCCAGCTCCGCAGCGGAGTAATCGTTGAGATTCTTGCCGCTTTTGCTTAGTTCCTGTTCCATGCAGCGGAAGCGCTGGTCGAAACGAAGTACGGCTTTGCCAAGGACGATCTCGGCGTTAAAGCCGTGGAGGCGGGTGTAGCTGACGACCGCGAACAATAAGTCGCCGAGTTCTTCCTCGAGTTCCGGACGCTGATCTCCAGCTTCACGTACCTCTTCGAGTTCTTCTAAAATCTTGCTTTCGACATCGCGGGGATGACTCCAGTCAAAGCCGGCGTGGGACGCTTTTTCCCCGATGCGATGCGCTCTAAGCAGTGAAGGTAGGGCTTCGGGTATCCCATCGACGGCCGAAGGTGGGGTTTGATCGCTTGCTGCATTCTTAGCAATACGCTCGGCAGTTTTGATTCTTGACCAGTTGGCAGAGACTTCCTCGGCGGAAACGGCTTTGCCGTCGCCGAAAACGTGTGGATGGCGGCGAACCAGTTTTTCGCAAATGGCTTGGATTACGTCTCGACTGTCGAAAGCGTCTCGTTCTCGAGCGAGTTGCGCGTGAAAAACGACCTGCAGGAGCAAGTCGCCCAACTCATCGCGGAACTCGTCGTCGTCGCCACTGTCCATGGCTTCCAGCACCTCATAGCTTTCTTCCAGGAGGTAGGGCCTGAGAGATTCATGGGTCTGCTCACGGTCCCAGGGGCAACCGCCGGGACCGCGTAGCCGCTGCATGATCTCGACTAGGTCGGAGAATGGTTTGTCGGATCCGCTCACTAACGTCTGAGCCGTTTGCTCAGCCGTCCAATCCGGCCAGTAACTCGCCAGCGACGGAGAGTGCGAGTGCGTTACGCTTGACGCAGGCGTAGTGGGCGGCGAGGCGAAGTTGCTTGCGCGCATCCTCACGCCGTCCCTCGCGAAGCAGCGCTTTAGCCAAAGACAGGCGCGTTCCTACACCGGTGGGGTTTAGTTCTGTGGCACGGGTCAGGTAGCGCTTGGCTTCAGCCAAGTCTCCGCCCAAGAAACTCGGGAGGTCGAGCAAGACGCCGCCTTTCACTGCTAGGGCGCGAGCGTGCCGCGGATTGAGTTCGAGGGCTCGGTTGAGGTGTGCGTTTAGGGAAGGCAGTGCAAAAACGATCGTTGCCCGGCTGCTCTGCATCAAGCGGCGTCCCCGGGCGGCAAAGAGGAGAAAATGGGCATCGGCGCAGTCCGGGTTCTCCTCAAGGATTTCCTCGGCCAAAGCCTCCGCCCGGCTGTAGGTGCGGTTGCGCTCCTCTCCGGCCGGATAGCGCTCGGCCATGCGGAGATAGCGATCAGCCCGGTCTACCTTTCGCTGCACCGCGGCCTTTCGGGCTGCGTCCTCTCCATCGTGCTTAGTGGTCTTGGGCGCCGGATCTTTCCTCTCCTGGCTGCTCGCTCGGAGTCTCGCAACTCCGAGGACTGCGGCCTGGCGCACAACCGGCTGGCCGCCAGCGGCAGCGGGATCAACGGGGAGCATTGCTAGTAAGGGAGCCACAAGGACGGCAGCTAGGGACCGCTGTAGGGTCTTGGACGCGGGGCGGAGCGTCATTAGGCAAATACCGTGAGGGAGTAACATCGGGGCAGTTGAGTTCTCGTGAGAGTTCCTTTCCGAGCGTTTGTGACGAACCGAAACCATTGCCGTGCCGGTATTGTATTTTTAGCACGCCGGACGGCCAGGCTCAATGTGGCCCCCTGCACTGCAGTGGTGGGTCAAAAACGCTGAATCGCGTTCAGTTTGCTGAGGGCGCTGGCAACTACCCGTAGGCCCACACCAAAAACAATCACCGAATTGCGCATGTCGTACTCGTAGCCATCTTTTGCCGACGCACTCTGTCATCAGCCAAAGCCAATCCAAGCGTTGGCGGAGCATTGCAGCCCAGGGCTAATAAAGTTGATTGCGTCGCCTTCATCTTGTTGCTGGCTTTGCCGTTCGGACTCTAGTCTAGAGCTTAGAGAACGAGGCTATGAAGTTTCCTAAGATGAGGAGCCGGAAGAAGAGAATCCGAGGAAGGGAGGTGACCCCAATGATCGAGAGTCTGATGCGAAACGAGATGTCACAGGCCGCTGATGATTCGCGCGATGTTTGTCGCGAACCGTCGAACCGTCTGATGCTGGCGATCCTGGAAGAGGCTTTGGTGACCTTCCAGCGGGGGTTGAATTCGCCGGTCGCTGAGCAGCGCAGGCGTTTTCATGAGGTCGATACTTGGGTGGCGAGCGAAGACACGGATTGGCCTTTTTCTTTCGAGAATATCTGCGGCACTTTATCTATCGACCCCGACTACATTCGCACGGGCCTGCGCCGTCTCAAGAGGAACGCATTTGCCCGCCAGACCCGCTGTGCGGCCCGACGGCTGCGACGAGAACGCATCTATGACCGCCGCGGATGGCGAGGGCATATCAAGTAGCAGGCCCTCGGCAACTCGAGCGCGGGCGGTATCCGGCTCTCCGAGCCTCGCAATCAAGGAGGCCGGACTCTCCACCAGCCCCACCGCTACCGCCCGCGCTTCACCTCCCGTTTCTCCGGACCGGCCAGACATACTTCCCCGCCTTCACCCATACGCCGCGTTTTTCCCAGCACGGTGCCTGTAGGGGGCAAAGTGCAGTCTATGCTCGCAGCAGAACGGTTCATGAATAATCAAAGGTAAGTGCTGACGACCCGGACATCTCCGCTCTCGCGTAGAGATTCCGGGTCCGGCGTTCGGGCCCTGCGCTTGCTGCGGATGCGTGCCGGCGCTAGAAAATGCGCGCCATGGCAGCCACTAATCCTGCAGTCATCTCGGTAATCGGCAACGACCAGAAAGGGGTCGTTTCTCGCGTCTCTACCTATCTGGCTGAGCACCGTGTGAACATCGAAAAGATTGACCAAACCGTCATGGAGGGTTTGTTCATCATGACGATGCTGGTTGATCTGGCGGATCTCGATCTGCGCTTGGATCAGCTGGTCATGGACCTCAAGGCCATCGGTGAAGAAATGCAGATGGAGACCACGGTCCGGCTGCATACCGAGAGAGCCAGAAAGACCATAGCTGTGTTGGTTTCACGCGAGCCGCACTGTCTCGAGGCTTTGGCCGAGTCGCACCGCTCCGGTGAGCTGGAGGCCGATATCGGCCTCGTATTGTCGAATCATCAGGATCTGGCACCGTTGGCGGAGCGCTACTCGTTACCTTTCCGCTACTTTCCTTCCAAGGATAAACGGGCGCATATGGACTTCGTGTTGAGCGAACTCGGTTCGCTGCGACCGGACTTGGTGGTGTTGGCTCGCTATATGCAAATTCTTCCGAGTGACGTCGTGCAGGCCTACGAGGGGAGGGTCATCAATATCCACCCATCGCTGCTGCCGCATTATCCAGGAGCCAACGCTTATCAGCAAGCTTTCGACGCCGGTGTCAGAGTCTGCGGATGCACTGCCCATGTAGTCACCGAAGATTTGGACGAGGGACCGATAATCTTTCAAGACGTGTTCCACATCGCCGTAGGCGAGGATCGTGTTGAAGATATACGTAAGCGCGGGCAGGAACTGGAAGCGAAAGTGTTGCACAAGGCGGTACAACTCTTTGTGCGTGATGAAATTGTCATCGCCGACGGCAAGGTCTTGTTCCGGCCCGGCCGCATCTCCTGAGCGCTCTGGTCGAGATTCACTCTCGCTTGTCTTCGAGTCTGACCGAGACTTCGATGTCTACGCGTTGAGCTATTGCTTCGAGCGCACTTTCTACCTTGGCGATTTCGAGGCTCTGCGGTACGTTCATTCGCAGTGATAGCGTATACAGCGGCGTTCCGGATTGGGGAACGTGTTGCACCTCGCCGCGCAAGTCGGTTATGAGGATACCGAAGCCGGCCAGACAGCGTGAGATCCCGGCTACGATGCCGGCTTTATCGACGCCGACCGCGGCCAGCGTGAACTGTTCGAACGTCTCCTGTGCGCTTTGCTCGGGGCCGGATTCCAACTCGCGGATGAAGATCGTCAGCCGTCTTTCCCACTCCAAGCGCTTTGCGGCTTCTTTGAGACGGTCCTCGAGGCCTCGTTCGGTGCCGCTCACCAGCATCAGGGTTGCGAATTCATTACCGAGCATCGTCATACTGGCGTCTTCGAGGTTGCAGCCGCACTCGTAGACGCATTCACTGAGGTCGGCGACAATACCGGGCCGGTCGCGTCCTATCGCCGCAATTGCAAACCATGATCTTGTCGACATCATCCAATGCTAGCAGGGCCCCGAGTGGCGGGGAAGCGCGGCCAGGCACGGTCTCGGTGATCATTCCGGTGCTCAACGAGGCTTCCCTTATCCAGGCTTCTCTCGAGTCGTTGTACTCTGAGCTTTCGGTTGATGACGAAGTTATCGTCGTCGACGGCGGCAGTGAGGACGAGACGGTTGCGCTGGCGCTTGGCTGCGGAGCGAAGGTAGCGGCTAGCGAGCGCGGACGCGGTGTGCAGATGAATACCGGCGCCGAACTCGCACGCGGCGACCTACTTGTATTCTTGCACGCGGATACCCGCCTGCCGCCGGGATTCCGCTCGGCGTTGCTGGAATCGCTGGAGGATCGTCGCAGTTCCTGGGGGCGTTTCGACCTTGCTTTCGACTCGGGAGGCCCTCTTATGCGGCTGACTGCCTGGCTGATATCCCGGCGCTCGCGGATCACCGGCGGCGCTACCGGAGACCAGGCCATTTTCGTTAGGCGTGCGCTATTTCGCTCGCTCGGCGGATACGCGGAGAAGTATCTTTTCGAAGACGTGGAACTCTGCCGGCGATTGCGCCGGCACGGCGAAATGGCGGTTCCGCAAGGCCGTGTGGTCACTTCGGCTCGCCGTTGGCACAATCGCGGCGCCTGGAAAACCATCTTGTTGATGTGGGCTTTGAAATCGGCCTATCTGCTGGGAGTTCCGGCCGGGAGGCTCAGCCGCTTTTACTCCGATGAACGCTAGACCGCTTGCTTCAATCTTCAATCGGGCAGTGGCGGGCTGATTACGGCCTCGTCTCCTGGGGATTTGCGGCCTTTTACAATGACTTTCCGGCCAACGATACTCAGGCGGCCCTCGGCGAAGAGTTGCACGGCGTAAGGATAAATCCTGTGCTCTTGTGCGAGAATTCTTTGGCGCACTGAATTTGCGGCTTCTCCCGGAGCTACCGGCACGGCTGCTTGAATGATGATGGCCCCATGGTCGACATCTTCGTCTACGAAATGCACGGTAGCCCCCGCGATTGCGACACCGTAGGCCGCGGCCTGTCCTTGCGCGTCGGTTCCCTTGAAGGCGGGCAACAAGGCCGGGTGGATATTGATGACGCGGTTTGGAAAGCGCCTGAGCAACGTCGCGGAGATGATGCGGTCGAAGCCGGCCAGGACGACTAGGCCGACCTCGGCGTGGTCGAGAATGTCCGCCAAGGCGGCGTCGAATGACTCCCTAGTGTCGAAATCTCCGTGGCGCAGGATTTCAACGCAGACCCCGCGGGCCTTGGCTTTGTCGAGTACTTTGGCTTCGGGCCGATTGCACAGTAGGACACTGATATCGGCATCTACGCGTCCAGAGTCGATGGCTTCCGCGATTGCGTCGAAATTTGAGCCCGTGCCCGAAGCGAGAATCCCGATTCTAAGACGGCTGTTGCTGTTGTCCTCGTATTTACTCATAGCGAACCCGCCGCCGACCGGATTCAACGTGTCCTATTGCGCTAGCCTTCACGCGCCGCCGGCGCATGAAGCGGCATAGAGCGGTGGCCTGGGTGGCGGGTACCACCATGGTATAGCCTATGCCGCAATTGAAAGTGGCATCCATTTCTTTGCGGTCAATGTGCCCCTTCCTCTCGATATAATCGAAGATCGGTAGGTTCGGAAGTGAGGACCGGTCTATTACTGCCCGTATACCCTGAGGCAAGGCTCGGACCAAGTTCCCGGGGATTCCACCGCCGGTTATGTGGGCCATACCCCGCACATCGAAATTCTCCAGCGCTGCCAGCACCGGCTTTACATAGATTGTGGTGGGCCGCAGCAACTCTTCTTCCAGGCTCGTCGTTGAGCCGGGGAGCTTCGAAGCGAGAGACCGGGGACCGTTTATGCGTAGGGCCTTACGCGCGAGGCTGTAACCGTTGCTGTGCAATCCGGAAGAGTGCAGGCCGACGATCACATTCCCCGGTCTTATGCGGCGCCCGTTGATGAGTTTCTTCTTTTCCCCGACGCCGACGCAGAATCCGGCAAGGTCGTACTCTCCTTTGCGGTAGAACCCTGGCATTTCCGCGGTTTCTCCCCCCACCAAGCTCGTTGCTGATTGCCTGCAGCCTTGGGCGATGCCGGCTATAATAGCTTCGCAGTCTACCGAGGACAGTTGGCCGACGGCCAAGTAGTCGAGGAAGAACAGAGGCCTAGCTCCGGCAGTGATCAAGTCGTTGACGTTCATGGCGACGAGGTCGATGCCGATGCTGTCGTGTCGCCCTGCCAGTCTGGCCAGGGCGAGCTTCGTGCCTACCCCGTCGCTCGAAGACAGGAGTACCGGTTCTGAGTACCCGCGCGGGAGGCGAACCGCCGCTGCAAAGGGGCCGACACCGGACAAGACTTCCGGTCCTCGCGTGGAAGCGGCGAGTTTCGCGATTTTTGCAACCAAGCGGTCTGCCGCCTTGATGTCGACGCCGGAGTCACGGTAGCTGAGTTTTGCGGTTCGCGCCTTCATGCGCTGCGACTATCGAAGCGCATGAAGGATGTCAAAACCGCCTGCCCGCCTCGGTGCCATCTTGGTCAGGGTTTACGTGCAAGTATCCTTCCCCGGCAGTCTTCTCCACTGCTTTCTTGTAAGTCTAGAATTTGCCAGTTCTCGAACAGGCTGAGTAGCTCTCCTGCCTTCAAGAGGTAATCGGGGTTGCTTGGACCGTTGCGGTTCGGCTGCGAACCGTGGAGGAAGGTGTCGAGGAGCAGGACTCCTCCCGGTTTGAGTGTGTCGCGGACCGCCGGGAGCAACGCCCTATCGAGGAAATCGCACTGCACTACGAGGTCGAAACAGTCAGCGGCGAAGGGCCAGTGGTCGAGGTCGGCCTGAACCGGTAACAGGCGGCCGGAAAAACTCGGTGCGATTACTTCGAGATGGGCGAGTGCTGTAGCGCTAACGTCGACGGCTACCACCCAGAATCCGGCTTCGAGAAGGGCCCGGCTGTGGCGTCCTTGGCCGCAGGCTAGGTCCAGAGCGGTTTCTTTGTTTCGGCGCGGACGCAATGCACACACCGACTCATAGGGCTCGGCGATCATGGGCCTCTGATGGCGTTTCTCCCAGCGGTCGCGATCAGCTTGGCTCATGGGGAGGCCGTCTCGTGGGCCTGAGAGGGACCCGAAGCGTTCAAAAGCACCGCGCAATGGATGTCGGTGGCGCCGGCTTCGAATAACGCACGGCCGGCTTGTTTCAGGGTGGTCCCAGTGGTTATCACGTCATCCACCAGCAATACGCGCAGGTAGATCGAGAAGTCGCGTTGGGCGCGAAATGCTCTGCTCAAATTCATCCGGCGTTCACAACCGTTCAAGCCGCACTGAGGCTTTCCGCTCAACCGCCGGACTAGGCCGCAAGGAAAGAAACGCGAGCCGGCACTGCGGGCAACGGCTTTGGCAAGCCAGGCGGACTGGTTGAACCCTCGCTGTTTCAGTTTGTTGCTGTGTAGAGGCACGGGCACCACGGCGTCGAACTCTAGCTCCAGGGCTCGCGTTTGGCGAGCCATCAAATCCGCTAGCGCTCGTCCGGCGCGCCGGTCGTCGCAGTACTTGAAGCGCCGGAGCGCCACTGCCAGCGGTGAGTCCTCGATCGCTGGCCCAGTGTCTGTGGTGGTTCGAATGTGGTAGTCCGCACAATAGTGTAACTGCTTTATCGGGGGGCCGGCCGGTGCTGTTTTGATGGCGGATGATTCTGTGATTCCGGATGTCCTTAGGCAGCTCGGGCATACACGACGGTCGCCTTCACTGCCGCAGCAAATGCAGATGTATGTATGCGACCGTAGCTGGCCGGCTAGGCGTAACAACAGTGCGGAACCACGGTGCATATACGGATGATCTCCGGATAGCGTTGTTTCCGGCAATGAAGGCTCTTTAATGTTAGCGTACTCTTGCCGAGTGAGCTGAGAGCCGATCGCTGAGAGAGCCAAGAGAGAGCTAAGAGTTGACGGAGCTTCGGCATTGTAATAGCTGTCCCTCGACGGAACGCATGAGCGTGTCCAACGCCAACAGCGACAGGGAGCAAACCCGCGAGCTTTCTTCAGCTGAGGAAGAGCAGGAGGAGGAATCGGTCGAGCAACGGCTCGAGGAGCTTGCAGACGAGATAAGCCGCGTAATAGAGGCTTGCCCAGTTCGCGAAAAAGACGCGCTACATGACTATGCCGTAAGCTTGGTCCGTGAGCGCGCTCCGGCCCGCCCGAAGGGGGCGGAGTCCGGCCCGTTGACCGAAAACCCCGGCGATCACAGCGCGGGGGGAGCGGCCAGGGCGGGTATAGGCTACGGGCTGATGCTGATTCCGGTCGGCTTCGTCATCTCCCCGGTAATTCCCCCGATTGGTGTGTTGCTCATGATCGCAGGGGCCGTATTGATGGTCTCAGGTCTGTTCGCGGTGCTGTTCTCCGGTCCCAGGTCGGGGCGCCGGACGTCGGACGACTGAGCCGTGCACGTCTCCTCGCGATGATGCGCTCCGTGGAGAAGCAATGGCGAAGGTCAAGGGAGAGATCTCGGAGCGGGAGTTGCAGGAGTTGCGTCAGCAACGGCAAGACTCTCAGTCCAGGGAGAAACTGCGCCGGTCCATCGAGGATGAATCGGCCGCTGGGTTGTGGACGCGGCGCGATTTCTTCGGGCGCTTGGCGTGGAGCGGACTCGGAGGGATTTCTTTGGTTGGCCTCTTGGCGGCGGTCAGGTCCGCCTTTCCCAGGGTATTGTTCAGGCCTGACACCTCTTTCGAGGCTGGGATGATAGATGAGTTCCCGGTCGGAGAGGTCAGCGAAAAGTTCATACGCGATTATCGCGTGTGGATAGTGCGGGAGGATCGCGGGATCTACGCGCTGTTTGCCAAATGTACGCACCTCGGATGTACACCGCGCTGGCTCAAGTCCGACGACAAATTCAAATGCCCGTGCCACGGCAGCGGGTTTTACCGATCCGGCATCAATTTTGAGGGACCGGCGCCGCGTCCACTTGAACGAGTGAGAGTGAGTCTTGCCGAAGACGGGCAACTGCTCGTCGACGTTGGCGTCAAGTATCGGCAGGAGAAGGGCGACTGGGACCGGCCCGGCGCCTATTTGCGCGTTTGAACCACGGGGAGTCTCGGAGGCGAAGGAAGCTTTATGAGCAAGTGGTCCGAGTTTAAACGAGCGGTCGTCTCGAGCCAGGTGTGGCGATCAATTTTTCGCCACGGCTATGACGACACTCCCCGTAACCGGGTGTTGATGGTCTCTGGAAACGTGTGGCTGCATCTGCATCCGTCCAAAGTGCGCCGCCACGGTATTCGTCTGAAATTCACTTGGTGCATGGGTGGCATCACGTTTTTAATGTACTTAATTACCGTAGTTACTGGTGTATATCTAATGTTCTACTATAGGCCGGTTGCGGAGTATGCGTATGCCGACATGAAGTATCTCGAGTTCGACATGCCCTTCGGTATGTTGATGAGGAATATGCACCGTTGGGCGGCGCACGCGATGGTTATAACGGTCTGGCTGCACATGTTCCGTGTCTTCATGACCGGATCCTACAAGCCGCCAAGAGAGTTCAACTGGGTCGTCGGAGTGGTCCTGCTGGTTTTGACCCTGCTGCTGAGTTTTACGGGCTACCTCTTACCCTGGGATCAACTGTCTATATGGGCGGTGACCGTGGGATCCAACATGGCTAGAGCAACGCCGTTGTTGGGGCATGAGGGGCCTTTTGGAGAGTTTACGGGGGTGAATCCAGTCTACGACGCCCGCGCCTTCCTATTCGGGGGTGGCGAAATCGGGGCCCATACGTTGCTTCGTTTTTACATTCTACACTGCATCTTCATCCCGCTCGTGACTTCGTTGTTGCTGATCGTCCATTTCTGGCGCATTCGAAGAGACGGCCTTTCCGGCCCGGCACTGTGAGTTAAGCGGCATGGCTGAACCAAAAGTACTGACTGACGTCGGCCGCGCGCCTGAGCAAGTCGCTGCCGCCGCGAGAAAGGAAAAGACGATTTCCAAAGCCAAGGGCCCCGGGGATGACAAGGTCCACTCTTGGCCTCACCTAGTCCGCATTGAGTTTCTTTGTGCGCTTGCGGTGATTGCCTTCATGTTGGTGTGGGCGATACTGGTGGATGCGCCTCTGGAGGAGCCGGCGGCGCCCACTCGCACGCCCAATCCATCCAAGGCACCGTGGTACTTCTTGGGGCTTCAGGAGATCTTGGTTTACTTCGATCCCTGGCACGCCGGGGTCGTAATTCCGGTACTGATCATTCTGGGTCTCATGGTGTTGCCATACATCGACATCAATCCGAAGGGCAACGGCTACTACACTTACGAAGAGCGCAAGTTCGAGATCTGGACCTTCGTTCTCGGCTTTCATGTGTTGTGGATAGTTCTCATCATCGTAGGGACTTTCATGCGCGGACCGGGGTGGAACTGGTTCTGGCCATGGGAGCCATGGGACAAGCACAAGGTTGTCGCTATGACGGCCGTAGACCTGCCTTACCTTTTCGGTTTCCGCGATTACTGGGCGTCGGCTGCCTTCGGTGTTTCGGTGGTGGTTGGTTACTTCGCTCTCGGCACGGCTGCACTCTACGGTGCAATAGCGAAATTGAAGGGCAGGGCTTTTCTGAAACGCTGGGGGGCCGCGCGGTTTTCGCTTACCGCGTTCCTGTTTCTCAACATGATAGCGATCGTGCTGAAGATACTGCTACGCCAGGGGTTCAACGTTAAGTACATCATGGTGACTCCATGGATCAACATCTGAGCGGCGATGCGTTTCTACGTTGCCAAAGGACTGCAGCTGGCCGGTCTCGGGGGCTTGCTGTTGGCTCTGTACCTTGGAGTGACCGAATCGATGGCCAGGGAAGTGTCGGTTGCGCTGATGAGCATTGCGGCGTTCTACACCGGCCGCCGCTTGGAAGGATGAAGAGATTGACGGGACCGAAGCGTTTCGCTGTGGGCGTTGCGGAGGCAGTGGTATGAAGGGACGCGGGCTCATCCCCGAGGAAGAGAAGCGGTCCTACAGCGCGGTGTTTCTCTTCCTGGTTTGCTTACTGGCCCTGGGAACGGCCTGGGCGGTTTGGCAGGACGTTTTTTCACGCCATCTTTGGAAGAGCTACAAGTCCCAGTTCTTTGAGCTTGCCATTGAGAACTACACGGAAGCGATCCAGAAGGAGGACGATGCGCTAGCCTCCGACGAAGATTACCGGCGTCTTCGTCAAGAGCTTGCCGACTTGCGCCGAAACTTGTCGCAAGGGGAACTTGCGCGACGGTTGTCGGATTTGCGCCAACGTGCCGCGGCGCTGGATGTACGGCGAAACGAGGCGGATCTCGATCTGCGTATCGTCAAAGGGGAAGTCGAGGAGGCGTGGTACCATGTCGAGCACGCCGAGCGCAACGGGTTGGACGACAGCGCCGAACGTGCGGTGCTTCGGGATCTTCAGGGGCAAGCAGAGCAGGCCCGGCAGCGGCTCGAGCATATCGACGCCGAGCGTGACGAGTTGGCACGTAGGATCGCCGATATACAGGGGCGGGAGGGCCAGATTCTCGATGAGTTGCACGGTATGGAGCGTCGTCGAGAAAGGCTGGTCGAGCAACTCGACAGTGTGTCGAGAAAATGGCCGCTGTTGGGCCGTGTCGCTTTCGTTCCCACGGTGGAACAGGTTGTTTTGGAGGACCTGGACCGCGACAACTTCGGCAATTGGGTTGATCGCGTCGATCGTTGCGTGAATTGCCACGTGGCGATCGACCGGCCCGGCTTTGAAGATCTGGAGCAACCCTTCGCGACTCATCCGGATCGTGAGTACTACTTGGGGAACCATGAAGTTCGCCGTTTCGGGTGTACGCCCTGCCACGGCGGCCAAGGACCCGCGATGTCCTCCGTGGAACAGGCTCACGGTAAGGTCGCGTTTTGGGAAGATCCGTTACTGGACTTACAAGGGAAGGTTCAGTCTCGATGTCTTAGTTGCCACCGGTCCGTTCAGGGTTTCAAGGGTGCGGAAATCGCCGCACGAGGGGAACGGTTGTTCGAGCGTAGCGGTTGCGGCGGGTGCCACCTGGTAGAGGGTTTCGAGGAACTTCGTCCGATCGGACCGTCGCTGGAGCGCATTGCTGCCAAGGTTGAACCGGAATGGCTACTCGCGTGGCTGCAGGATCCGCGTAAGTTTCGTCCCCGTAGCATGATGCCGGACTTCTTTCTGCCCCGGAACGAGGCGGTTGCGATTGCAGCATATCTGATCGACGCTTCGCTTGAAGAATCGCTGAATTGGTTGGATTCCGCGGATCTTCCCCAGCCTGGGCAACCGGACGTTTCGACGGTTGTAGATGAAGGACGGGTGTTGACCCGGCAGCTGGGTTGCTTGGGGTGCCACGGCTTCTCAGAAGATGAGTATTCGGCCGAGGTCGCGCACGGAAGGGATGTTGCGCCCAACCTTTCACGTATCGGTGAGAAGGTCGGAACTCGATGGATATACAACTGGATCAGGGATCCCAAGGGCTATTCACCCGCCAGCAGGATGCCTAACCTTCGACTGACTGAAGAGGAAGGGACCTCCGTTCAAAGATATTTGTCGAGTCTGAAAGCGCTCCCACCGGCGCCGCGTGATGTGACCCTACGCAAGGAATTGGCGGATCCTTCGGAGATCGCCCAAGGGGCGAAGCTGATCCGCAAATACGGCTGCTATGGTTGCCATCTGATCCCGGGTTTCAAGGATGAATCACGGGTGAGTGTCGAGTTGACCACTGTCGGAAGCAAGCCGGTGGAGGAGTTGTTCTTTGGTAATCGAACCGATATCGCGCAGACCTGGGACGCGTGGACTCTTAACAAACTGCTCGCTCCCCGGGTGTACGCAACGGAGCGCATAGAGCAAAACATGCCGGACTTCGGCTTCAGTGAGGATGATGCCGAGGCGTTGCTGATATTTCTTGCCAGTAAGACGGAGCAGCGGGTAAACGTGACCTATCTTGCCGGAGAGAGTGCGAGGATGGATACGTTGATTCATGGCCGTAGGCTCATGGATCACTACAACTGCCGGGGTTGTCATAGTCTCGACGGCTATGAGGGCGATATCCGTCGTTACTATGCAGCCAAGACAGAGGAGGAGGATGCTATGGAGTTCGCTCCTCCGATACTCGAGGGCGAAGGGGCGAAGGTGACGGAGGGCTGGCTTTTCGACTTCTTGATGAAGCCGATTAGGATGCGGCCTTGGCTTGACGTGCGTATGCCCTCCTTTGGCCTGTCGGGAGAAGATGCGGCTGCTATAGTCGATTATTTTTCGAATGTAGACGGGTACCGGCTCGGACCAGTCGTCATCGAGGCTGAGGAATCGGCAGGGCCTGCCGAAGAAGCCTTCCATTCGTTGATTCCCGAGGGAGTGTTCGATTGTTATGCCTGCCACGTGCAGCGTGCGGAGGGGCCAGCCGACGAAAGTCTTGTGGTCAGCGATTATGGATTGCCTCCAGAGCGGATGAAACAGTGGGTTTCCGAGAACCTCGGGAGTGAGGATTCAGCTTCGATGTCGGCATCTCAACACGCCGAGGCGCTTCGTAGATATCTCGATACAGGTGGGAGGTGAGGGGCAGGCGGTTGGGGCTTTGCCTCCGGCGGCGCGTTTGATCCGGATTCTACGAAATGGAGCCGGTTGCTAGAACCGGCCTTCTACGTAGTTGACCATGTGCGCAAGCGCTTGGACTGCTCGATGTCCGGAGGGATAGCAGATCCGGCCACTGCTGCTCACCCCTAGTGGTCCAGCGTTTCCGTAGGCACGGTCCGTATAGACGAGGTCACTAGCCACCAGGATCGGTTTGTCGTAAGCGCTACTCGCATCGGCGGCTGCCTGTGCGTAGCGAGCGTCCTGTCGTTCGTGGAACTCGGCGATGCGGTCCAACCCGTATCCGGGATAAAAGGGGCCGCTCTTGAACGCCTCCGCCTGCGCAGCCTGAATACCAATTCCGAGGTAGATGATCGCATCTACCTCGGAATGAGAAGCAGCCAGGTCGAGCACTTCGGGGATAGTGTCACGAGTCTCTCCACCCGCCAGATCGATGGGGTTCGAGCGGCTCCAACGTGCGGGAACCAGGGCGTCGATTTGCTCCGTAAATCCTCGGGTAAGGGGATTAGCTCCAGCCCGGCCTGGGCGCAGGCGTCGGCTGTCAGCACGCCCCAGCCACCGGCTACGGTAAAGATCAGAGTCCGGCGCCCGCGCGGTAGTGGCTGGGTGGCGAAGGTGGCAGCAGCTTCATAGGCCTCCTCGACACTGAGAGCGCGGCATAAGTTGGCCTGGCGGCAAAGACCGGAGAAGATAGCCTCGTTGGAGGCCAAGGCTCCGGTGTGGCTGGAGGCAGCGCGCTTGCCCAGTTCACTGCTCCCACCGCGCAGTATAACCAGAGGCTTGTCCGCGCTATGGCTACGCGCAATTTCGAAGAAACGCCGGCCGTCTTCTATGCCCTCGACATAGCACAGCGAGACCGAAGTCTCCGGATCGGCGGCGAAGTATTCCAGGTAGTCCGAGATGGCCAGTTGGGCCGAGTTCCCGCTCGATACTACTTTGCTGAATCCTACTCCGGTCAGGCATCCGTAGTTCATCAAACTGGAAGCTAGGTTGCCGCTTTGGCTTGCCAACGAGATTGATCCTTGCGGAGGGTAAGGGGCCACGATCTGTGCGCACATTGAGACGCCGGTGGAAACCAATCCCTGCCCGTTAGGGCCGGCCACAACCATCCCGAGTTCTTTCGCCAACGCGACCAATCGAGACTGCCGCCGCCGGCCTTCCTCGCCGCCTTCGGCATAGCCTCCACTGGCGACGAAAGCGGCGCGTACGCCGACCGCCGCGCAGTCTCGCAGAAGTTGTTCGTTGACCGCTGCGGGGGTGCATAGCAAAACGAGGTCAGCGCTGCCCGGCTCGATTTCGGCGATTGTTTTGAAAGTGGGCCGTCCGAGGCAGGTAATTCCCTCACGATTGATGGGGAAGACCTCTCCTTTGAAGCCGTAACGAAGCAGGTTGTGGTAGGCTACGCTACCGAACTTGCCCGGATGAGACGATACGCCGGAGACTATTACTCCGCGTGGATGGAACAAGGGCCTGAAACGTTCGAGTAGGGGGTTCAAGACCTAGCCTCGTTGCTGAGTTCTACCAACGCATCGACTATGACGGGCCGGGAGTCCTCTATGATGATCGGATTTATATCGACAGACGCCACCTCGGGCATGTCGGTGCCGATATTACCGAGGCGTTCAAGGATACTTGCCAGTAAGGAGATGTCCACCGCGTTTTCTCCACGGAACTGCTTGAGAATATCGCAGTGCTCAAGAGAGAGAATAAGACGCCGCGCATCACCCGCCTGCAAAGGGGCGGCGGCGAAGACTACGTCGTTGATAACTTCGGCGAAAATTCCACCGAGACCGAGCATTACACAGGGGCCGAATTGTCGATCGCGAACCAGCCCGGCGATCAGTTCCCGGTGCCCGGACGCCATTGATTGAACGAGGAGTCCACATTCACCGTCGGCCGGAACGGCCATTGCCAATAGCGCTCGGGCTGCCGCAGCGACCGTCTCGTCTTCTCCGAGCCCCAGACGCACAAGCCCTCGCTCGGTTTTGTGCGCAATGTTGCGCCCGCATAACTTCAGGGCGACCGGGTGGCCGAGGCTGCGAGCCGCGTCAACAGCCGCTTTAGCGTCTTTAACCAAGAACTGCCTGGGAATATCGATACCAACTCGCGCCAACAGCTGCTTAGATTCGTACTCGGAAAGAGTGTAGCTCACGGCGTCGGAGCATAGCGGGCGACGCGGGTATGTAAAGTCATAGGTTCTTACCTGGCGTAGTCATGACAGCTGCGGGTTTTGCGCCACCGCGATTCCTTCGCGAGGCGGTCATGGACTTGTGCGTGTATTAGAGCCTGCGTTTCGGGTTGCTCTGCGGGTGGCTATAGTGTCGCTCTCATGTTTGCGCGGAGGTTTGCATGAAGGATTCGGCGCGCGGTTCGTGGAGCGGCCATGTGGGCTTTGTGCTTGCGGCTGCCGGTTCGGCGATAGGCTTGGGCAATATATGGATGTTCCCTTACCGTACCGGCAGTAACGGAGGCGCGGCGTTCGTATTCGTCTATCTGGCTTTCGTTGCAGTGGTCGGTATCCCCCTGATCGTAGCCGAAGTCATGCTGGGCCGCGCTACTCGCCGCAACCCGGTCGGGGCGTTTCGTATTCTACGGCCGGGGAGTGGATGGCAAATCGTGGGTTGGCTCGGCGTCGCTTCCGGCTTTGTCATCCTTTCCTATTACGGCGTAGTCGCCGGCTGGGCGATGGACTACATGTGGGCTTCAGCGAGCGGTGCCCTAATGGCCGGTACGGCACAGCGAATGACGGAGGCCTTTGACGTGCTGATGGGGGATCCGTACCGGCAGGTGGGCTGGCAAGCCGCGTTCATGCTCGTCACTACGGTGGTGGTGTCTCGCGGGGTTGAAGCCGGTATCGAAAGGGCTAGCAAGGTGCTCATGCCTGCGTTGTTCGGCTTGGTGTTGGTGTTGCTGGGGTTTTCGCTAACGTCTCCAGGCGCACCGGAGGGCTTGGCCTTTTTGCTCAATCCGCGATTCGATGAACTCGGCTGGAGCGGGGTTCTCGCGGCGCTGGGACAGGCCTTCTTTTCGTTGAGTCTGGGGATGGGCGCGATGATCACCTACGGTAGCTATCTCGAGGTCGATCAGTCGATAGTCCGGTCCGCCTTCTTGATCGCCGCTGCGGATACGTGTTTGGCGGTACTAGCGGGTTTGGTGATTTTCCCGCTGGTGTTTACTTTTGGCCTCGAACCTGGTGCGGGACCAGGCTTGGTCTTTATCACCTTGCCCAAAGCCTTTGCCCTTATGCCTGCGTCGAGTTTTCTTTCCACGGGGTTTTTCGCATTGCTTACCTTTGCTGCTCTGACCTCCGCGATATCGCTGCTAGAGGTCGTAGTCGCGTTCTTCGTCGATGAGTTTCAGTGGAGCCGTCCGCAGGCTTCCTGGGTCGCTGGGGGGCTCATTTTCGCACTCGGCGTTCCGTCGGCAGTGGTGGGCGGTTTTTTGGATGCGATGGATGGTTTGGCCAGCGATTGGATGTTACCGATCGGAGGTTTGTTTATCGGGCTGTTCGCGGGTTGGACACTTGGCGGCGATGAGGCGCGCAACGGCTATCGCGGAAAGGGTAGCAGTCTCGCGGGGTTTGCTGCATGGCGCTTCTGCGTGCGTTATGCGGCTCCGGCTGCGGTCGGAATCATACTAGTACAGAGCCTAGTAAGATTCGTCCGTGATTTCGGCGGTTAACCCTTTTCGCGTGTGATTCCGGGGCGCCTAGCCTGCATCATTCTACTGAAACCTCTGCTATGAGCCTCAATCGCCCGCAATCTCGACTAGGTTTTCTTTTCCGTAACCGGTGTCAAGTCGTCGCTGCGGTCGGAGATTACATAGCGCGGGCGTTGCTTTACCTCTTCATAGACCCGCCCTACGTATTCGCTGAGAATCCCGAGGCTGAGCATCTGCGCTCCGCTGAAGACCAGAACTATGACCACCAGCGAGGTCCATCCGGAAACCGCAGTGTCGGTGAACAAACGAATGTATACGGAATAGCATCCGTACAGGAGCCCCAGCCCCGCAGTTAGCGCCCCAAGTAGTGAGATTACACGCAAGGGAACGATAGAGAAGGCGAATATACCGTCGAGAGCGAAGCGCAGCATGCGTGTGAAGACGTATTTCGTTTCACCCGCGAAACGGCTGTCGGCTTGGTACGGAACCGCTTGGCTTTCGAACCCCAGCCACGGTACCAAGCCCCGCACAAACACGTAGTGCTCCCTGCAGTCACGAAGGGCATCGGCCGCTTTGCGATCCAGAAGCCTGAAGTCAGCCCCACCGGTCGGGACGTCGACTCCGGTTAATTTCCGCAGCACCCAGTAGAAATACTTCGATATCAGCTCTTTTGCACTACTTCCCGGGGTACCTTCTCTGACCGTATAAACTACGTCTTTGCCTGCACGCCAGTACTCGAACAAAGTCTCGATAAGCTCGGGCGGGTGCTGTAGGTCCCCATCCAGCGAGATCACCGCGTCACCACGAGCGTGGTCGAAGCCCGCTGCCAGGGCCATTTGATGTCCGAAATTTCGAGAAAAGGATAGATAGCGGATTCGGCGGTCCTGTACGGCATGGGCCTTGATACGGCCGAGAGTGCCGTCCCGACTTCCATCATTCACAAAAATTATTTCGTAGGAGCAATCGAGCCGCGTGAGCACGGCGGTGAGCCTCGAAAGCATCTCGTCTACGCAGCCTTCCTCATTGAAGACCGGAATGATTATCGACAAGAGTGGATGTTCAGGACGCATCGGCTACACGAGATCGCAGTGATCCCCCCCATCTCGAGATCTATGGCTTGGCTTGAACCGCGCCGCGCGCCTAGTGTAGAGAGAGGTGCTCCGGAAGTCTAGCTTGTTATAATGCGAATCGTTCATATGAATTCGTTGCCGGAGCGCTGGATTTTCCGGCTGGAGCCCAGGCCTCACTCATGCGATTTTCTATCTTGTTCAGAGATGCACTACGTTTTCTCGCCCTCGTGATTCTCGCCGCGGTGTTTTATGTGCACGCGCCGCCGCAACACGACCGTCTTATAGTATTCGCAATTCCCGGTGCGCGTTGGCCGGCTTTGTCTGCTTTGACCGAAAGAGGAGAACTCCCCCTTTTCAAGGTGCTCTTGGAGACTTCCGTCAACGGCCACATTCGTGCTGGAGCTTTGTCTGCCAAACCCCTATGGGAGCGGCTACTGCCCGGACTCCGGCAAGATCCCGGTGCCGAGGCTCTATTACCTCAGCCACGCCGCTTCCCGCCGGTCTGGGGAGAACTCGGTGGACGCCATGCAGTTGTAGCGGCCGTTCCGGGTGCCGGTGATCCTCCTTTTCCGGGTGTCCAGCGCTGGGCCGGTGCTGACCCCGCTTCCGGATTCCTTGGCGGCAACATGGGCCTCGTCTTGACCTTGGAAGAACCTTCCGGGGAGTTGCTTCCGTGGCCTTACTCGGTGGGCCGGCGAGCACTCGCGAGCACTGGGCGAGTTCTCGACATAGGCCAGTGTAGCGAATGGGTACAGAACTACGATGTTTCAGTGAAGCGAACGTACGATGAATCGCCGAGTAGTATGGAGGAGCTGGTTTCGCAGGGTGTATTCAAGCTCTGCCGGATGTCACCGGAGACCATGTATCTTACCCCGGTGTACTTACGGCGGCGTGTGATCGGCGGAAGTGAGCGAGGGCATTTTTATGTGGCGGAAGAGCCGGCTACCTACGCTGCCGGGGTCGACTTGGCTCCGATTCTATACGAGCACATACGCGATCTATCGGGCATGCGATTCGAAGTCGTGCGTTCTTTGGTGCAAGGCTGGAAGCCGGAGTCCTGGGGGATGGCCGTTTACTACGAGACACTACTGTCGGCGGCGGTCGTGTTGGATGGAGCCGGGGACACACGGGAGGGCGGCGGCTTGGATAGTGAGCCGTTCTCCGGCGTCAGGGAACTAGCCGCTGCTAGCTTCGAGCGTGATGCCTATCGTGAGATCGAGCGACGCCTCGGGCGCATTCTTACAGGCCGTGGAGGCGCCTCGACTGTCGTTATTTTGGGAGCGCCGGCGCCGGGAGATTTATCCGGCGGAGACTTCGAGGGCTTTTATGCTGTATCGAACTTTCGCGGGGCGGCTTCAACCCTGGACCTGTCTCCGGAAGCCCTTGCTGCCGGTCTATATTATGTCGCAGGGGCGGCTATGCCAGGGGCTTTGCCTCCGGTACCGGATCTCTTGCGCTGGCGTTTTCGTTCCTCTGCAGGCTATCAATTCTCGACGGGGCAGAACACTGCCGAGCCTGCTGTGGAGCGTCTTGATCCCGCTAAGCTAGAAACTCTCGGTGCGACTAGATACCGCGCAGGGATTTATGACCCTCCATTGCCAGCCTTGCCGGAGTCGAGGGGGGCTTCGGCATCCGGAGGCTGAGACTCGGCATCTACGCTGGAGTCGCGATCGAACAACTGCGCTTCTTCCCGTTTGAGCCGCTTCGTCCAGTTGCTGTCACCGAAATCTTTATCGAGCAAGGCGGCGGCCTTCCGGGATTTTTCGGAAAGTCCGAGCGCTGAATAATTCCTTGCCAAGTGGAAGAGAGTACCCGCTCCGTAGTTTACGTTGGGGAAGTCGAAGCGAAGTCTCTCGTGAACCATGACGGCGGCGGCGTGGTTGCCTAGTTCACTCTGGCTTACGCCCAATTGATACAGAGCCGTGGCCTGTTTGAAGGTGTCCTTGTCTTCTGCGGTCCAGCGAGAGAGCAGGTCGACTGCACGTTCGAAATCACGCTGTCTGTAAGCTTCCTGAGCCTGCTTATGCAAGGTATCGTCGGGCTTCTTCAACGCGTAACGGCTTCCGAAAGCGAGCAAGATGCATAGTAGCAACAATAGGGTGGAGAGAACGCGTCGCCGCTGCTGCATAGCTGCAAAGACCGGTCCCAATATCCTGCTCAACGCGTCGATCCCAGCTTCGGAAGCACGGCGACTGAAAACCGAGATCAGCGCCCAGGCTAAGCCCAACCACGTGAGGCCGAGCGCGAACCAGTCTAGTAACCTTCTTCCGTAATATAGTTCGAAGTGCGATTGCGGCGGGTACACGAGCATGAATCCCGGTGAAACCGGGTAGACGGGTGATCCGTCGAGAGACTTCCAACGAGGGAAATAAGAGACCTTGACTATGTGTGGGCGTCCGGGGCAGCTCGTGTCGAAACTGATTCTTTGCTGCTCAAGGTGAGATTTGACCTCGCACTTCGTGGGGTACGGATTTCTCGGGAGGTGTGCAGGCGTGTCGGTTCGGAGCGCGAAAGAGCGGCCGGCTTGTTCGCCGATTATTTTCTCCGGGACCATGGGGATATCCAGCAGCTCCGGATGCTTGAACCATCGATAGAAAGCGAGCTTGTAGTCGTCTCCCTCGTAGAGGACCGGTTCATTCTCAGCTGCTACGACGTATCCGGTCGGTTCGTCGACAATTTCGTAAATTGAATAGCCTCCGGCCGAAAAAGTCTTCTTGAACCGAGGGTGAGCGTCGTAGGCCTGCCGGGCCTTTGCCGAGACCGCCACGATCGTGCTCACATTGTATAGGCGAAGATGCGGTAGCGCTGCATCGGGGTTGAGGCGCATGTAAGTGTATTGGGCGAAAGGCCCCGAGGTCTTCTCGGAGACTTCGGATTGAATGTAGAAGACGTAAGGAGAGTTGAGTGAAACTTGGTGGAATACTCCTTCCAGCGTGGATCGTCCCGCAAAAAAAGGAAGGTTCTCGAAGGCGCGAGAACTTCCGAACTTGTTGTGTTGTTGTGAATGCTCGAAGACCATTCGCGGACTGTTGATATCTCCGCGAGCGTGATCGTTGATCTGTTTGAACAAATCCCAGGTGACTTTTCCTTCGTAGCCCGAGTAGTTCCATTTGAGCTAGGACGGTACGTAACCGATATGATCGTTGGTCCAGGCTATGGTGGCCAGCGCAATCGTCACCGCGTAAAGAAGTTTGAACTTGAACTTCGATCCGAGCCAGGTCAACAGGTCGGCGGCGAGAAAGCCTGCGAAAAACTGTCCGAGGGGAACGAAACGTATGTCGGGGAAACCGACATCGGGCACCACCGCGTAAAGGAACGCTGCACCAAAAAAGGTAAACAGCAACATGCCTTGACGGTCGGCGCAAAAACTCCGGCCGGGGACGGCGATCCAAGCTAGGACGAAGGCAGTGGTAGCCCCGGTGTACCAGGCTGGCCCCTGGCTCAAGCCGGCACTGAAGTCGATAGAATACCATAGACCGCCGATGACGGCCGCTGCCAGCAAGCCGAGAATCACGCGGGTCTTGGGATACTCTTCGAATTGCCGGGGCCGCTGCAGCAGTAGGAATAAGTTGGCCAGGGCCAGCAGACTGGCCGGCCAGAGCAGCTCTGGGACCACAGTCTTCCAATCGTTGATGTGCCAAACCGGGTTGAACTCTGTGGTGAATTGTACGCGCGGGGCCAGCGGCAAACCCCAGAAGCACAGTAGTAGGAAGCTCAGCAGGAATACCGGTGCAGCGTAACGTCCATATTTGATCGTCGTTCGCCGGGGCCAGACGTAAAAGAGGGCCGACCATAGAGCCGCCATGAACGCGAATGCGTGGCTCAAACCGGTTGCCGCAAGCAGGAACGCGGAACCGATCCATGATCCGCGCCCGTTTACGGTACGGTGAAACAGTCCTAGGAAGACCAGCGACAAGGAGATCCCGATAGAGTGGCAGAACTCGCCAGCGAGTACACTTGAAAGATTGCCGCCCCACATCGAGTTCCCTTGTTGGAACAGCACTGGCAGCACGGAGGCCGCCGCAATTACGGAACCCCCGCGCGTGTAGCCGAGGCTGCGAAAGAAGTATGCCGCTGCCAAGGGCAGCGTAGTCGGCCCGAGCAAGGTCACGAGCTTGAACACCTGCTCCATCGGAAAGATGTAGCCGAGCGCAGCGATCAGGACGAAGGGGAACGTAGAATAGAAATGGAAGATGGGAAATCCGGCGTAGTTGCCCATCGTCCACCCGGTAACCTGTCCGTGCGGAAGAAGTTCATTGTGCATGATCCAGGCCGGGTAGTAGTGAGAGGCCATGTCGCCGCCGGCAGTTACGGTTGGACTGAGCAACTCGGGCCACGGGTAGATGTAGAGCAAGTAAAACGTTGCCAGGCAGGCCAGCGCGTACTCAGTGATTGTCAGGGAAAGCCTGCGATTCATTTCTTCAGCTTCCTTAGCGCCCAGATGAGTTCGAGCAGGGCGAAACTCAACCCTGCGCCCAGTGCTAGCTTTACAAAGAATCCAGTAGTCAGGGACTTCTTCTTCTCAATGATGCGCAGCGTTCCTTGAATGAGATCGGTCTGTGGAGGAGTGCCTTGGTTGGTTACGAGAGCGAAGAGATTTATGCGCGTGCCCGCAAGCAAGCTCCGGTTGCTCAGGCGCAACGAAGTGGTCGAACTACGGGTCCCGTCCGGGGTAATAGTGAATTTCGTTTTAGGAGCATGCAACCCAGCAGGTAGCACCAACTCTATCTTGAAAGGTCCCTTGCGAGTCTCGGGGAAAGAGAGAGTCAACGTAGCGGTGGTGCTACTCTTCCCTTGGATGGAGGGGAGTAGGAGCCGTCCTGTGACCCGCGGCAGCGGATCCATCGCGACGTTGAAAGGCGTAGCTGCGGTTACCTCAAACGGGTAGGCATTGGCGTCTGAGTAGACCACCCGGGTGATCAGTGTGTATACCCCGGGTGGTAGGTCTTCCTTCTGGAACTCGATCTTCCAGCGATGACTTTGGCCGGGGTGGAGGCGCTCCAATTGTTTGCCGGCCACCTCACGGCCGCGAAGCATGACGCTAGGGACGACGGTTCTAGCGGTTTCGTCCCCGGTGTGCGTGAGAGTTACTTCTACAGAGACACCCGGACCCGTAGTCACCGAGGTCTGAATCTGGAATCCGATGGTCCCGGCATCAGCAACGACCGCACGTGCAAGTAGGGTTGCGGCCAGCACGACGTTGCCGAATATCCTGCGGATGGTGATGCGCGCCACTACGGCTCGAAAGCGGCCAGCCGCGCTTTTAGCCGGCTGCGACGTCATACTGTTCCTGGTGGTATGTCTCCGCCACCTTCAGTGTCACATTTCGTTGAAGCTTTTCCTGCAGTGAGCGAATAGCACTGTCTTCATCCTTGTATAGGTAGGATACGACCTCCTTGTTGGCGCGGACCATGATCCGCGACGAGTCAGGGTGGTGGGTGGCTTCCCGCCGGATCGCTCGAAGTATCTCCCCGGCGACGGTCGGTATGGATTTTATGCGTCCGCGCCCGTCACAGTACGGGCAGGGACTCGACAGTAGGCGCTCCAGGTTTTCGCGAGTGCGCTTTCGAGTCATCTGGATCAGTCCCAGTTCCGAAATTCTGAGTATGCTGGTTCTGGCCTTGTCGAGTGCTAGAGCCGCTTCCAGGGTTTCCGTCACTTGGCGCCGGTGTACAGGGTCGTCCATGTCGATGAGATCGAGGATGATGATTCCACCGATATTGCGAAGGCGAAGCTGGCACACAATTTCCTGGGCGGCTTCGATATTGGTCTTGAGTACAGTTTCCTCTTGCGATCGCTTGCCCACGAAGCGTCCCGTGTTGACATCGATCATGGTCAAGGCTTCACCCTGATCGATGACCAAGTAGCCGCCCGACTTCAGCCAGACCTTCGGCTCAGTAGCACGCGTAATCTGGTCCTCGACGCCGTAGCGGTCGAAGATGGGTTCAAGTCGTTCGTAAAAAGCGACCCTTTCTGCCAGTGACGGCATGAACGCCTGGACGTACTGTCGAGTTCGACGGAAATCATCCTGTGAATCGAGGACTATTTCGTCCACGTCTGGTGAGAGGATGTCACGGATGGTGCGCAACACCAGATCTAGGTCCGCGTGGAGCAGAGACGGTGCACTTACCGTTTCGCTCTTGCTTTGAACGGACTGCCAAAGCTTTTCAAGGGCTCGAATGTCGTCGACTATTTCCTTACGGGGCAGCCCCTGGCAGGCGGTTCTAGCGATGATACCGCCTTGCGCCGGTTTGGCAGAGTTTATTATGTCGCGAAGCCTCCGGCGCTCTCGGTCGTCCGAAATTCTCTTGGAGATACCGGTCAGGTTGCCCTGCGGCATGTATACCAAATATTTCCCGGGCAGGGAGACATGGGAAGTGATGCGGGCGCCTTTGGTCCCGATAGGCTCCTTGGCGATCTGTGTAATGATTTCGTCGCCGCGACGGACTCGTTCTTCAATCGGGGTATGTTCTTTGCGCGAGCCGCTTTCCCGGGAAGTCTCGGTGGTCTCTTCCTCGCCCTCGTCGGCATCGATATCTTCGTCGGCTACGACATCGGAGGCATGGAGAAACGCGGCTTTCTCGAGGCCGATGTCCACGAAAGCGGCCTGCATCCCGGGTAGTACACGTAGCACCTTGCCCTTGTAAATGTTCCCTGCGGCGGCTTCCTCGGTGCTTCGTTGGATGTGAATTTCAGCGAGCACTCCATTCTCGAGAAGAGCGACGCGGACTTCGCTGGGGGTTGAATTGATAATGATCTGTTTACGCAAGAGAAGTCTCCGAGTTCGGTGGCCGGGCTCTGAATGTCGCTTATATCTATGAGCCGCATTCCTTGACTGAAAAAAATCGGCGGCATGGTTCCTCGCGCTCGGCGGGCCGCGCCCAAAGCGAGCGTCCTCAGCACTGTCGGAAGGAAGTCCATGCAGAAAAGCATTGCGGCTCTAATTAGCACAGTGACTTCACGTATCAATGCCGGGACTTAGACTGGACTATTCATGAAAGTTCGCTGCAAGAGCGCCAAGCGTGCGTAAGCTCGGGGCGAGCGTAGCAACGATACCCGTAGGTGTCGTGATAGTACGTAGAGGGTTGAAGAGAAGCAGGCCCCGAGCGGGCGCGCACTTGGCGCTCGTAGCAGAGCTTTTCATGAATAGTCCAGGTCAGCAGGGTGTTGACTGCAATCACGGCGCTGCTAGCCTCGCTGCCATGATTGCCGCGGATGCGGGTGCCGGGGGCTTGTTAGGCCGGACCTTGGTGCTCAACAAGGCCTATCTGCCGGTGCATGTGACCAGCGTGCGCCGGGCGCTGTCGCTTCTTTACTGCGGCGTGGCGCGCGCGGTGGATGAGGAATACCGCACTTTTGATTTCCAAGAATGGTCGGACTTGTCGGTGGCCGGTTGTGACAGCATCGGTCTTGTCGATTGCGCCATTCGCGTTCCACGGGTGATTTTGTTGAGGAGTTTCGACCGGGTTCCGCGCAGGAGGGTACGCTTTAGCCGCCACAATATTTTCGTGCGCGATCTTAGCACCTGCCAATACTGCGGGCGCCGCTTGCCGCGGCGTGAACTCAACCTGGATCATGTCGTGCCGCGTTCTCATGGCGGCCCCACGAGTTGGGAAAACGTCGTTTGCTCTTGCCTGGAGTGCAATCGGCGCAAGGGTGGCAATCGTCCAGAGCAGGTAGGAATGCGCCTGTTGCGTCCTCCGCGGGCGCCGGCCTGGACTCCTTTCGTGGCTAAGCATTTGGCTGCTCGAGGCTACAGGGAGTGGAAGCCTTTCTTGAGTCCGGCCGACACCGCCTACTGGAACGTGGAACTCGATTCGCCTTGACGCCTTGCCGGGGTGGGATACCCAAGATTTTGTGGTTGGACCCAGGACTGCACCACTAGGGATTGTTGTCGAAGGGCCGCACGGATATTGACTCGCTACTTTGCGACGTGGGATACTTAAGCCTGGTTCTTCGTAGAGTTCGCCGCAGGCGTGAGGAGAGGGTGTAGGTGAGGATAAAGCGGCTGGAACTGACCGGCTTCAAGTCTTGTATGGACCGTACGGTGCTCGAATTCCCGGAGGGGATAACGGGAATCGTCGGGCCTAACGGGTGTGGTAAATCCAATATCGTTGACGCGCTGCGTTGGGTGCTGGGCGAGCAAAGCGCCAAACAACTTCGCGGCGCGGCCATGGAGGACGTGATCTTCGCCGGGAATCAACGGCATGGCCCGTTGGGCGCGGCGGAAGTCAGCATAATTCTAGACAACAACGAAGCTAGCGATAACCGGGCGGCGGATGATGAAGATAGCGAGGTCATCCGCGCTCTTCGTCAAGCTTCGGAACTACAGGTTACCCGGCGTCTCTACCGTTCGGGCGAGGCGGAGTATCTGATCAATTCTCGCCCGTGCCGCCTTCGAGACATCACCGAATTATTCCTTGGCACCGGAGTCGGTACCAAGGCTTATTCGATGATCGAGCAAGGCCGCGTCGGGCAAGTGGTCAACGCGAAGCCGGATGAGCTGAGGCTTTTCATCGAGGAAGCGGCGGGAACCACGCTTTACCGGAGTAGGAAACTTGCCGCCGAGCGAAAGATCGAGCGGACTAGGGACAATCTCCTGCGGGTGACCGACATCGTTCGGGAGCTCGAGAGACAGTCGCGCTCCCTGACTCGGCAGGCGCGTGGAGCGGTCCGTTTCCAGGAACTCAAGGCCGAAGAAGAGTTGCTCGATCGCACTGTGTCGGCGGGGCGTCTGTCGGGAATAGACGGCGAGATCGACCGTCTGCGTTTGGTGCTTGCCGATGTTTCAGGCCGCGAGCTTGCTGCTCGTCTCAAGCAGGAAGCCGCTGCTGTACGCCGGGATACGGTGCGCGACGAGCGCCGGGGACTCGAGAGCAAAGCTGAGCAGAGCCGCTCGGCGGTTTACCAGGCGAGAAACGCTTTGTCAGAGTTGGAGAGGGAACGACGCTTCGCCGAATCAAAGGTGGAGGAACTCGGGTCCGCGTTGAGTGAAGCGCACGCTGAAGTTTCCGAGCTTGCCGAAAAATACTCTAAGTGTGTGACGGAGGCTAGCGAGGTTGACGCCGAGCTTGCGAGCATGGTGCGACGCGTATCGTCGTCTTCAGATGAACGAGTTCGGCTGGAGCGCAAAGCTGAGGAACTCGAGACCAAGTATCTAGAGTGGACGAGAGAAAGCGACTCTGTGAAGACGGAGTTGATTCAGAATCTCGCCGAGCAGGCGTCACTCAAAAACCAGAAAGCTGGGCTGAAGCGTAGGCTTGATACCCTTGGTGCGAAGGCGGAACGATTTCAGCAGGAAACTGAGGCGTTACGCACAGTAGAGAGCAAACTTGCGGAGGAAGCCGAATGCAGCCGTTTGCGCCTTGATAAGCTAGAAGGCGAGATCGGCAATACTGAGGGGGGTAAGGAAAGGGCCGCGGCCGCTTTGGAACGATCGTTGGGTGTCAAAGCAGCCAGGCAACGTGAGGTGGATTCGGAACAGGAAGCGGTCGCCAAGATCAGATCAAGACTGGAGTCTCTGCAGGAGTTGCACGAAAGCTTCGCTGGCTACGGGGAGGGGGTCCGGCATTTCATGAGCAACGGTGGTCGTGAGAAGACCGGGGCCACGGCCGTGGTTGCGGACGTGGTGGAGATAGAGAAAGGTTTCGAACGGGCGGCGGCGGCGGTGCTCCACGAGCGTCTGCAATACGTCGTTGTGCCTGATCCTAAAGCGGGGGTCGCTGGTGCAGAGTATCTGAAGGATACGGGCAGTGGCAGGGCCAGTTTCATACCGGTTTCTCCTAGGCATCAGCGAATTCCGGCGAACGTTCCACCTGGATACAGTCTGCTTTCCGAGCATATGACCGTGCACGAGGGCTATGAGGGAGTGGTTGGTCCTTTGCTCGACGGGGTCGTTGTTGCGGACTCGCTGGACCAAGCCAGCGAGCAGTGGCAGCGCAACGGGTACCACGCAACTTTTGTGACTTTGGCCGGTGAGGTGGTTGAAGCCAGCGGCGTCGTCACCGGCGGGAGCGGCCAGGCCGCCGATGAGGGGCTGTTGGCGAGAAAGTCGGAGTTGCGTAGCCTCGCCGTCGAGTTATCTGAAGCACGAAGCGCCCTCGGTGATGCGAAAGCTGCATATGAGAGGGCGGCCGCTGAAGCTGAACGGGCGGGAAAAGAACTGGCAGCGATGGACGAGCGTTTGCACCAACTTACGCTCGAGAGGGTTGAGGTTGAAGCGGAACTGGAGCTGAAACGCCACAATGTCTCGCTTACGGCCGACCGTCTCGCTGCGGTTACTTCGGAGAGCGCCGCGCTTTCCGAAGAGATCCGGGAAGACAAGAAGGCTTATGCCGAACTCAGTGACCGTCTTTGTGAAGTAGAGGCGCGTCTTGAAGAGTTGGAGTCCAGGCGCCGGGTCTTGGAAAGTAGCGGCAGCGGTTTTGATGCGGAGCGCAGCAAGCTTCGTTCGGCGATCGAGGCGGCTCGAGTCGGCGAGGCCGCACTGCGGCAGAAAATAGAGGGCTTCGAACTTCGCTCTCGCAGCTTGCACGCTGCTGCGGAGGATATAGCCGCGCGGCGTGAGGCTATCGATGCCCGTATTGGCCGTGATTCGTCGAGCTTACGTTTGACGACGGCCCGTCTCGAAGGGCCGGAGCTGGATCTGGCGGGCGCGCGTATTCGTGTTGAAGAAAGCGAAGCCGCGTTGGCTGCCGTTGAACGTGACAGCCGCGAATTATTGCGTGAACTCGATGATACAGAAAAGAAGCTTGGTGATGTGGCGAGCCGGTTGGAGAGCTTGCGGCGGGAACAGAACTCCCTTGACGTCAAGCTCAAACAGAGTTTGCTCGAACGGGCTTCGCTAGGCGAGGGTGTTGCTGAACGTCTCGGCCTATCTCTTGATGAGTTGCGGCTACCGTTGCCGGAAGAGGCTCGAGAACTACAAGGATGCGAGCGTAGTGAGCTCGAGGCCTCGTTGGCCGCCGTGCGCAACAAGATACGTAGGCTGGGAGTGGTTAATCTGGGTGCGATCGTCGAGCTCGAAGAGATTAAGACGCGGCTCGACGAACTGACTGGCCAGCGTGACGACCTGGAGAAATCGATCGAGGATCTACGGGGGACCATAACTAGACTGAACCGCCTGTCACGCAAGCGTTTCCATGATGCTTTCAACGAAACGAATGCGATCTTCCAGAAAACGTTTCCAAAACTCTTCCACGGGGGAAAGGCCTCGCTGTCGTTGACGGATGAGAACAATTTATTGGAGACCGGTGTCGAGATTTTCGTTCAGCCGCCCGGGAAGAAATTGGGCAACCTCAATCTTTTGTCCGGCGGCGAGAAGGCGTTGACGGCGATTGCACTTATTTTCTCGCTCTTTCTTTACAAGCCCAGTCCTTTTTGTGTTCTCGACGAAGTCGATGCGCCGCTTGATGAGGCGAATGTCGGCCGTTTTATAAACATGGTTGCGGAGATGAGTTCGCGTTCGCAGTTTGTACTGATCACGCACAATAAACGGACCATGGAGCGTTGCGGGCGCTTGTACGGAGTGACCATGCCGGAGCCGGGAGTTTCGAAGATCGTGTCCGTAAACCTGTGAGCCTCGAGTACTAGCGGGCGTGATTCCGCCCTTGCGGTTGTATTAACCTTGATCGGACAATAATTCACGGCGTAAATCGCCTCCGGCTCGCGCCGGAGCACGCTATACACGGCCCTACTCGCGCCCGCCGATGCTCACGTACGGTTGGGTACGCTGCGCTCGGTGAACGCTCCGTTAGGCCACGGCTGACGCACTCCAGCACATTTTCGCTCAT
>JAJRWY010000046.1 GCA_024276575.1 Candidatus Binatota bacterium | reverse complement strand
AGCCGTGGCCGAGCGGAGCGTTCGCCGGGCGGAGCGTACCCAACCGTACGTGAGCATCGGCGGGCGCGAGTACGGCCGCGGATGGCGTGCTCCGGCGCGAGCCGGAGGCGATTTGCGCCGTGAATTATTGTCCGATCAAGGTTAGGTTGATACCACACCGGGCTGAATCGGGGACGAAACCTCGGATACGTATTTCTTTCGAGGAAAAAATACCCCTACGCGATTTGTTACATGCTTTTCCGCAGTCTCACGGGCACACGCGCTCGACTCTGCCCGCGCGCGCCAACGCAGCAGGACACAGTTTAGATAGTAACTCGAAACTCTCCCGCTACTTTCCTTTGACCACGCCGAGTTCGATCATGCTTTCCGCCATGTCGATGAAGGATTCACGTTGGTCCCGTGGCTTCCAGCCGAGGACCTCGCGTATTCTTGCGGAGGATACGATCTCGCGTTTGCCGACGTAGGGCAGGGCCATGCGTACGGTCTTGTCGAAGCGGCCGGCCAACCACATCAACCAGTAGGGAAGCTCGCCGGTCGGCACGCGAAAGCCTTTGGGATTGTAGTGTTCAGTCAGGATCTTGCCGATGTCTTGCATCCATGTGTGGTCGTCCGCAGTGATGAAACGTTTGCCGGCGGCGGCGGGTACTTCCATGGCTAGGCGGTGGGCCAGCGCGACGTCGCGTACATCAACGGTGGCCCAGCCGATGCGCGGGCAGGCCGGCAGTTCGCGATTGAGCAGGCGGCGTACCACTTCTACCGAGGTGCCCAGGGTAGGGCCGATAATCGGTCCGAATACGAAGCCAGGGTTGATTACCGCCAATTCGAATTTGCGGGATTGATCGAGACCGTCCACGAAATCCCAAGCGGCGCGCTCCGCCAGGGTCTTGCTCTTCTGGTAGGGCTCGGTGTTGTCGGGATCAGTCCAGTCGTCTTCGGTAAAGGTGTGGTCTTCCTTGCCCTCGTGGCCGAAGGCGATCGCGGCTACCGAAGAAGTCTGGACCACTCGCTTGATCGAAGCGGCTCCACGCGCGTTGGCTGCAGCGCAGGCTTCGAGAACCCTCAAGGTTCCGTCGACTGCGGGCCGGATGATCTCGTTCTCGTCGTCCGGCATCGCAGCCGGGAAGGGGGAGGCGACGTGCATCACATAGTTGCAGCCTTCGACGGCTTGCGCCCAGCCGTGGTCCTGGCTGAGGTCGGCTTCTACAAGCTCTACCGTGGCGCCATGTTTTTCGCCTAGGGCCCGTAGATGTTCGGTCTTGTGTGGGTCGGAAAGGTTGCGAACGGTGCCGCGTACGCGGTAGCCGTGCTCGAGTAGCTCGTTTACGCAGTGCCCGGCGATGTAACCCGAGGCGCCGGTTACCAGTACCAAGGTTTCGTGCTCGTGATCGGTCATGGATCTACCATACCGATTCCTCGAAACTACCAAAGCCGCCGGCGCCGCTTTCGATAGCTACCGGTTGCCTGCCGGCGGGTGGGTAGCGAAAGTTTCATGAACAGTGCCGGCTGTTAGCGGTGGAGCAAAAGCGCATACTATGTTGAGCACTCCATAATTCGCGTTATGCAAAGCACGAGATTATGGAAAGTAAACGGGAAGGGCCGGTGGCGCACGCCCGCGAGCCGGAGGCGGTTCGCGCCATGAATCATGCTCCGATCAAGGTTAGATCAGTGTGCGGGAAGTCGTTGCCTTTGCACAAAAGGGGCTGCTGCAGTGTCTTGGCCAGCGCGTAAGAAAAACAATCCCCGTAGTTGAGCCCGGCCTGGTGGCGCCCCTTGCCGAAACGAATAAAAGCGTGGCGTGCTTCATGGGCTTGTTCGCGATCGACCGCCGTGATCTCGACGCCTGCTTTCGCAAGCCATAGATCCAGTTCGCGTAGCCCCGCTGCGCCGTAACGCGCTTCGATTACAATAGAGGCCTCCACGAAGATGGCGGCCGAAATCCAACGGCCATGGGCGTTCTCGATCGCTTCATTGAAAGCACGGCGTTCAGGCTCGTCTTGCAGGATGGCGATCAGTGCTGAAGTGTCTATTACCATGAGCGCGGTGTTTCGTTATCGCCTGTTACGATCAACTCCGGCGTCCACAGCCGTCGTAATACTCGTCGTATACTTCGCCCGCAGTCGTCGTATCCTAGGTGTCGCCACTTCTCAGTTGGTGTATATCGAGCACCAGCCCCCGCAGTCGTTAGTTTTCTTAGTGTTGCCATTCGCTAGTCGTCGAAATATCGAACGTTGCCGTCCGTAATCATCATGCGTTGCCAGCGTGGCCAATCGCGCCAGCCTTGTGTCGTCAGCTCGGCAGCCCACTTTCGTCGTAGCCGAGGATTTCCTCGGGACTCCTCGAGTCAAGCAGCGGGAGTGAGGCACAACTGCGGGCGATGGCGTCGAGTTCGTCCGCCAAGTGGCACCGTGTCCGCTCCCGCCGCGCCCGCGCAAGACGTTAGCGAAGCGCCTTGGTCACCGCCTCAGTTTTGGACTCCCAGGTCAGTTGCGAGAGTTCGGCTGCCAATTTTTCAGTCTCGTCGTTGCGTATGTTAAGCGCCATTTCATTACACCTACACTAACTACTACACTACTTCATTCATATCGATACGGCAACGTATATGCATGATTGTAAGGGCTT
>JAJRWY010000045.1 GCA_024276575.1 Candidatus Binatota bacterium | reverse complement strand
TTGGCGGCCGGCACTGCCGTGGCGGCTGCTTCAGCCGTTGCATTCTCATGAGATGGTGCCGTCGCTAGGGGGCCGGCGGCGGCCAACTGCTCGTTCATGTAGCCGACGACCTGCCCGAGCGTCACCAGCTTGGCCATCACGGCGGTGTCGACTTCGGGCAAGCCCGGCGCGCGATCAGTCATGGTCGAGAGAATCTCCACTCGCTTGATCGAATCGATGCCGAGGTCCGCCTCCAATTCCATCTCCAAGCTCAGCATTTCGGTGGGGTAGCCGGTCTTGTCGGCAACCACCTGCATCATCAGCGCCGCGAGATCGATGCCGGCCTGTGGAGCTGTCGTGGTTTCAAGTGTAGCGGAGGAATCGGTCGCGGCGGATGAAGGCGCCGCCTCCATTGCCGTAACGCCAATCGCAGCCGCAGTGTCACGGTGTGGGATATCCATCGCCCGTGCATTGTCGTGCTGGTAAGTATCGGCGGCACTCGGCACATGCGGTGCCGGCGCAAAGCCGGCCTGTGACGAAAGCGCGAGCGTCGAGGAAGACGCCGGCACAGAGGAAGCCGCGGGCGGTGAAACTAGCGAGTGCGGCGACAGTGCCGCGGGCGCTACCGGCATCGAAGGCGGTGGCGGTTGAACCCCAGCCGGTATTGCAGGGGCTGTGGCGACTGTCTGCGTAGGGGCGGGGGCTAGTGCCTGGGGAAGGCCCCGCTCAATAGAATCGAGGAATAGAGCATGCGTTTCGGCCATGGTCTTTAGATACACGGCGTGGGTCTCGGCGCTCTGTCGCTGGGCCTCCTGATAAGCAACTGCCCATGCGGCATCTGCAGGCGGCGCGGGTTCTGCGCTTGCCTGCAACGCTGGGACCGCCGCCGGACTTGGCTGCCTAGCCGCCATGAGTTGCTCGACAGAGCCGAGGCCGAGGCCATTGCCGGCAGCCTGCGCGACAGCGGTCGGTGGGCTTGCAGCGGAACCCGAGACGTTTGCCGGACTTGCAACGGAAGCTGTAGCCGCCCGCTGGCTTGCCACGGAGGCTGTCGCGGGCGGAGATTTTGCAACGGAGGGCGTAGCTGACGGCGGTCCTGCGGTGGAAGTCGTAGCTGCTAGCGGTCCGGCGACAGAAGCCGTAGCCGGCGCCGGACTTGCAACGGAAGCTGTAGCCGCCGGCGCTTGTGCCCTTGCCGGATTCGGTGGTGGCAATTCGGAAGCTCCCCCGGAGGGCGGATAAGGTTTGCCGTAGTTGGAGCCGTTGATCGCGATCGTGAACTTAGGCTGCGGCCGATCCTCTGGGTTCGAGACCGAGGCGTACTCGGACCAGAGTGTCTCGAAATCCAATGCCAAGCCCGCTACCGACAGCGAGGCCAAGGCTCTTAGAAGACTGTCGATGCCATTCTTACCCTTACGGTCCAAACTCAGCGCCAAGTGTGGGCGTGAGCCGAGGATGCCGGCGACCAAGCCGGTGCATACCGAGGCCGGTCCGACCTCGATGAAAGTACGGGCTCCGTCCTCGTACATCGACTCGATCATCTCGACGAAACGCACGCGGCTACTCAACTGATCGGCAAGAGCGCGGCGTAGAGCCTGTGTGTCCGAACCGTGGGCAGCGCCTGAAACGTTGGAGTAAACCCTGCAGCGCGGAGCTTGCAACTCGATACTGCTGAGGAACTCCGTGAAGGCCTGCCCGGCGCCGGCCACGAACGGAGAGTGAAAAGCCGTTGCGACCGGCAAGCGGCGGTAGTTAATACCCTCGGCCGCCATCGCCGTTTCCGCCTTCTCGATTTCGTCGGCCGCCCCCGACAATACCAACTGCCGCGGGCCGTTGTGGTTGGCGACCACCAAGTTCACGCCCCAAGCTGATAGCCGCTCGTCGATACTGTCGATGGTTGCTGCAACCGCGACCATCGCGCCGCCGCCCTCGGCGCCGTCACGTGTCGCGGCCGCGGCCATCAGCTCCCCGCGGCGCCGGGAGATCCGCAGAAACTGCCCACGATCGAATACCGCGGCGGCATGCATGGCGCCGAGTTCGCCGTAGCTGTGGCCGCCCGTGTATGCGGGCCGCAGTCCCAAGCGCTCGAGTAGGGCAAGCATCGAAAGGCTTACCGCGCCGATCGCCGGCTGAGCGTAGTCGGTGGCGGATAGCCGTGCCGCCTGGGCATCGGCTTCGCCCTGCTCGAAAGCAGTGGGCGGGAAAACCACTGCGGCCGTGGCGGGCTTGCGATCGCGTTCGGCTTCGGCGCAGAGGTCCCAAACGGCCGAGGCCGCGCTGAAGTGCATCGCCAGATCGGCGCCCATGTAGGGATACTGGCTGCCTTGTCCCGGGAAGATGAAGGCGACCTGCTCACTGCGGGCAGCCTCGCCGTTGCCGTAATAGAGGCCCGAGGGTAGCGCAAAGTCTTTGCCGGGTTCCGCTTCGATTGCGGCGGCCACCTCGAGCAGCTTGGCTGACAGTCCGGCCTCGTCGCCGGCCAACACCGCCAGCCTCGCCTGCGCTTGGCCCGAGGCCAATGCCACCTGGAAGCGTTCTTGGCTGTTACGTGCGCAGTAGGCTGCGAAGCCTCTGCGTGCGCTAGCGCATTTCGCGGCCAGATCACGCGCGTGGGAAAGCAATTGCTCGCTGCCGGGGGCGCCGAGCAAGATCAGATGGCTATCAAAACCCGGCAAGCGTGGCGCCCGCTCGCCGCCTCCTTGCCCGCCTTGGTATTCGGATAGAGCAACGTGGAAATTGGAGCCGCCGAAACCGAAGGAACTGACCGAGGCGCGCCGCGGATGCTCACCGGAGCGCACCCAGGGCCGCGACCGTGTACATATGTGAAAGGGGGACTCCTCGAGTTTCAGGCCGGGGTTGGGACGGTCTACCTTGATGGTCGGCGGCAGCACTTTGTGGTGCAAGGCCATCACCGCTTTGAACAGTCCGGCCGCACCGGCGGCGGCTTTGGTGTGGCCGATCTGCGACTTGACCGAGCCCAGTGCACACCACTGCCGGTCGCGGCGCCCGGATTCTTCGAAAGCAGCGGTCAGACCGTGGAACTCAGCGGCGTCGCCGGCCACCGTGCCGGTGCCGTGCGCCTCGATCAACTCGACGGTATCGAGACCGTAACCTGCCTTCTCATAGGCGCGGCGAAGCGCTTCGGCCTGGCCTTCGCTGCGAGGTGCGTAAACGCTCTTGGACCTTCCGTCCGACGAGGAACCGATACCGTTGATGACCGCGTAGATACGGTTGCCGTCGCGTTCGGCGTCATCGAGACGCTTGAGCGCGACCATGCCCAGGCCCTCGCCGAGCATGGTGCCGTCGGCCTTGTCCGAGAAGGGGCGGCAGTCGCCGCTGGGTGACAGTGCCGGAGTCTTGCTGAAACACATGAACATGAAGATGTCGTTCATGGTATCGACACCGCCGCTGATGACCATGTCGGAGTCGCCGAGTTGCAACTCCTGAACCGCCATTGTCAGTGCTGAAAAGGTCGAAGCACAGGCAGCGTCGGTTACGCAGTTGGTGCCTCCAAGATCAAGGCGGTTGGCGATGCGTCCCGCCACCACGTTGCCGAGTAGTCCCGGGAAGTTACTTTCATTCCAGGGGACGTAGTGGGCTGCAATCCGGTCGCAGATCGCGATGGCTTCGTTTTCCGGAATGCCGCTTTCGCGCAGGGACTTCAACCACACCGGGCGTTGCAGACGGCTGACCATGTCACCGAGAAGTTCTTGCCCGGAGGTTACGCCGAGAATCACCGAGATGCGTGAACGGTCGAGTTCTTCTACCGCAGCGTGTGAGGCGTCTTCGAGCACTTGCTGGGCGACGATCAACGCGAGCAACTGCGAGGTATCGGTCTCGGGCACGATGCTGGGCGGTATTCCCCAGGCCATTGCATCGAAATCGATATCTTGCAGGAAAGCCCCGCGTCGAGCGTAGGTCTTGTCCACGGCCGAGGGGTCGGGATCATAGTAGTCTTCGAGCAGCCAGTGCGACGGTGGCACGTCGCTCATCAGGTCGCGCCCGGCGAGGATGTCTTTCCAGAACCCGGTGGCATCAAGCGAACCGGGGAATAGGGCACTGACACCGACCACGGCGATACGAGGGCGGGACGTTAGAGTAGGGTTGTTCATGACAGTTTCCTCGAGAAGCAAAGCGAATGAGCGGCGTGGTCAGTCCAGAGGCCGGGGGCGGAAATCGAAAGCGTTGGCGGGGACGGCCACACCGTAACAGCGTAACTGCTGGGCGCGGGTAGCCACGGCGGCGCCCTCCATGAGATTGCGCGCTACCTGAACGACACGGCGATTGGCGGGATCATCGAAAAAGCTGCCGGCAGCCCAAGCATTGAACGCGCCCATCGCGGGGCCGCACCAGATTTGATAGTCGCTGCGACGCTCGTCGACGCCGTCTATCGACCAGTGGCTGGCCAGGCCCAGATAAGAGCGAAAGAGCAGCGCCATCTTGTGCTTGGGGTCGCGTTCGGCCCTGGCAAGTTCGGCAGTATCGCGCCCAGCCCAAAACTCCCGCGTGCTTTGCCATGCCTGTTCAAAAGAGGCGCGTAGAATGTCCCGTTCCACCCGGGACCTCTCGGCTGCCGGAATCGCTTCGAGCGAGTCGTAGCCACGGTAAAGCTCACGGAGCTTGCGCGCTCTTGGCGCAAACATGGTGCCGCGACTCAAGACCTGTACCTCTACGCCGAGTTCGAACATGTCGGCGGCCGGGGTCATTACCACATCGGCGATACCGGCCTCGGCCAGCATTGCTTTGGCCTGGGGGCTGAGACCCGATTCGACACAAGCCTGATTCACCGAACCGGTAAGCACATAGGAAGCTCCAAGTGCGAACGCTGCGGCTACGGCAACGGGAGTTCCGATCCCGCCGGCTGCACCGATACGGATTGGCCGCTGGTAGCCTTGCTCGCGGACCACCCGGTCCCGGAGGGCCAGGATGGCCGGTAGCAACGCGCTGAGCGGACGGTTATCGGTATGGCCACCGGAATCGGCTTCAACCGTGAAGTCCTCCGCCACGGGGAGCCGGGCGGCAAGCCGGGCCTCATCGGCACTCAGCTTCCCCTCCGCGACCAGGGCCGCGAGCATGGCTGCCGGGGCGGGTTCGAGGAAGTATCGTGCAACCTCGGGGCGTGATATCTTGGCAAAGACGTGGTTGACCCGCTGCACGACGCCTGCGCTATCCTGGCGAACGCCGCTGTAGGCGTAGCGGACGATATGTGGCGTCAGTCCCATATAAGCGGCCGCCGATACGCGGCGTACGCCACGGCGCAGGTAGAGGCCGGCTACGGCCTCTTCGAGAGCCGGATCATTGGGGGAGTGAATCAAGTTGGCGCCCCAAGATGGAGTCTGCTTGCCGTTGGGAACTCCGAGACGGGCTTCGATCTGCTCGATGGCGTGCTCGATACTCTGGGGTTGCAGTCCGGCGGCACCGAAAAAAGCGAGAAAGCCCGCCTCGGCCATTGCGATAACCATCTCGGCGCTCGCTATGCCGTTGGCCATGGCTCCCGAAGCATAGGGAAAGCGAGTTCCGTGGACTTCACAAAAGGAGCGATCTCCGAGCCACTCCGGATACAGCGCCGGAAGCGAGGCCAGCAACGGCCACTGCCGGCCGGCGCTGTAAGCCGCTACGCTGGATGCCATGGCACTGGAAGCCGTTGGATTGGAAGCCGCTGCACTAGAAACCGGCGCAACGGGGGAGGGGAACCCGCCGCGTGCGACGCCTAGCGCAGCGGAGCCGGGATCTTGCACGACATGAATAAGCTCACGAGGATTTGCGACGGCCGCAAGAATGCCGTCGTGACTGAAGGCCGGCTCTTGCGCCCCGTCGCCGGCCCAAACACCCAAACTCTGCATCAAGTATGTATCTCTCTCCTATCGGCGCCGGGGATGCACTTGCCGCCGCTCCATCATGAGCGTACATATGTACGCTCATGTCCACTGTTAAACTATGACGGGAGCGGCAAGCCTGGTCAAAGAGGACGGCCATAATTCTTGTTTTATTGGAGTTTCTGCCGGAATTCGTTGACGAAAATAAGCGTACGATTGCACGCCAAAAAATGGAGGACGCATGCCAACCCGTGTCGAGCGGAAAAACGCTACCCGCCACGCTATCTTACAAGCGGCACTGAGGCTGAGCGCCGAGCGCGGTTTTTCGAGCTTGAGCCTGCGCGGAATCGCGGCGGAGGCCGGGATCGCTCCGACCTCGTTTTACCGGCACTTTCAAGACATTGATGACCTGGGCCTGGCGCTTGTCGATGAAGTGGGGCTGTCCTTGCGCCAACTGATCCGCGAGGCACGCCGGCGGGTGTCGGCCCGTAAGAACACCGGCGTGACCCGCGCCTCAATAGAAACGTTCATGGAGTTTGCCGACAGTAACGCCACGCTGTTTCGCCTGCTGCTTGGCGAGGGAGCGGGCAGCACGGCACCGTTTCGACGTGCGATCGCCAAGGAGATCGCACGATTCACTGACGATCTCAGCGATGATCTGCGCTCAGCGGCCAAAGAGAGCGGCAAACCGCTTGCCGACGTAGGCCTGGCAGCCGAGGCCATGGTGACTATCGCCTTCAATCTCGGTGCCGCAGCCATAGACCTTCCCGCAGAGGAGCGCCGCAAGGTTGCCGATCGCATCATTGCCGAAGTGCGCATGGTGGTGCGTGGTGCCCAGGCCGAAGCCGCGGCCGCTAGGTAACATCGCGAAACTGTGCGGCAGAAAATTCGGCACAAGCTCCCAGCCTGCATTATTCATGAAACCTCGTCGCGAGAGTCGCATGTGCAGACTAAATCCAGCCGAGTAGCCCTCCGAAGACCAGCAAAGCTGAGGCGTTGATCACCAAAAGCGTGCCGATGAAGCGTTTCTGTTTCTCGCGGGGCCAGTCGTAGCTGTAGATGGCCGCACATAAAAAAGGGATATAGACGGTCACGAACACCGGAAGCGCTCCCCACCAGGGATAGACCCAGGCAAAATGTGGACTCTTCTCCAAGGGAATCTCGCATAGAGAGAAGAACGCCGCATTGGCCAGCACAACGAAGAGCCGGTTGTTGATTCCGAGAATCTTTGCTTTCGGATCGTCGAGCAGTTGCTTGCTGGCGACCAAGCCGGCGATGGAGAACATCAAGCTGATCTCGATTCCCACTCCCACCAGGATCAAGTAAGTGGTGTGTCCGGGCACGGTCCAGAGTGCATGGCCGCTGAAATGCTGAATCAGTGCGTTTATGATCTCGACCAGCCAATGAACCATGTACAGCGACATCGCCGCAGCGATACCGTTGAAGTTCTTCTTCGAGACTTCGTTGAAGTGCACGTAGAGAACCAGCATCAGCAAGGTGATGTCGAAGCCTTCGATTAAATCCAGGCTTCGCAAAATGGCCAGTGCTTGACCGGTTACTTCCGGGTGAATCAATTCCATATGGGCCCCAGCGCAGTCTGCTCCGTTAACTTGAAGCAGCCAACGGTTTCATCGCAAATAGGCCGGGTTAAGTACACTACTGCGGCCTCGCTGAAGCCGTTGCAAGGCCTACAGTGAGGCCGCGAAGTCACTTGCGAAAAAATGGCACGAAGACACGAAGACGCGAAGATATGACGGGTGGGAAACAGTGCGAACGGGGGCAAGTCGAATAAAAGCGCCTTTGTTGCATCTGAGTAAGGGTGGAGACAACGCCAGTCGAAAGTCGCCGAGTTAGCGGCCGGGTTTCATTCCGGCCCCTAGCGATTACTCTTGCAACAGTCGATGCACAGTAGCAGCGGTCCTCTTGCAACAGTCGATACGCAATAGCGGTGGTTCTCACAGCCGGCAAAGGCATAGTGGGTAAGCTTGATAACGTGTCGTAATGCCGAGTACCGGGAACACTAAATGACTCAGCCAACCGCTACACAGACTGACTCCAGATCTTCTTACGTAGTCGAGCCACCGAGAAAGGGGCTATCACTTGGATGGCGGGTGGGGCTGTCGACGTCTTTGATCGTCAGCCTAGTCATGGGCAGCATGACTTTTCTCGAGCACCGCTACGATATTCGTGCGGAACGCCACGCCCGTGAAGTTCTGCTCGAGGAGGCCCTGGCCCCCTTGGTGGCCGAACTCAATCGCAGCCGTAGTCTAGAGGAAGTCAAGAGGAAGGTGATGACGTTTCACCGTGCGTACCTACATAACGGACGGCCCGACCACCACCTGACGCTCACGGATTCCAACGGGGACGTCGTAATCTCGACATCCAGCCCCAGTGGCGCGAAAGGAAACGGTCCCACCTTCCAGGCGAGTGTGCAGATTGCTGCTCCGGCGCTGGCGGGGGCAGCAGGCACACTGTCAGTCAAACAGGATGCATCCACGTTCGAGGCCACTGTCGCCCGGCAATGGGAGACCTGGCGCTGGCATATGAGTGTCACCATCGTGTCTGTCTTGTTGTTTCTGCTGGTCGCTATGCGTTTCCTGGTAACCAGGCCGCTGCTACAGCTACTCGATGGAGTGCGGAAGATGGAGATGGGCTACTGGGGAGATCTGCCGCTACCCAGTGGTGCCTGGGAGATTCGCTGGCTGTGCTGGCGTTTCAGGAACATGGGCTTCGAACTGCACAAGACCGTGCAGCAGCTCGTCGCCGCCGAGCGGCGGGCGGCAGAATCCATGGAGGCTCGAAGCGACGCTTCGAGTGCGAGCGGTCAAGTGCAAGAAGATACGCCGGAAGACCGGGGTGATAGCCCGGCGGAAGCCGCAACTCCGCTTCCGGCCCATCAGAAACTGACGGAGATGCTCGAGGTTCTGGAATCGGGAGAAGCCGAGGATCCGGCAATCGTCGAGCTTGCCGAAGAAGTCTGGACTACCGCTGCAGTGGATGCCGAACGGGTCGGCGATTGGCAACTCAAAGCTCGATTGGAAGACGCGGCGTTCCGCATACTGGAACCCGAGGAGTACCGGGAGCTGACCGAAACTCTGGCTACGCTGAAGTACTCGCTCGAGGGCCAGGTGCAAAGGCTCGAAGACCAGCTACGAGAAGCTCTTGCCCAGCGTTCGGTTCCGTGTACGAGAGTCGAGCGGCGGATCAAACACAGCGCGGGCGTGTGGAAGAAGATGCGGACGAAGGGGCTGGAGTTGGCGCAAGTCCATGATCTCGTAGCGTTGCGCGTCGTAGTACCTACCGAGTTGGACTGCTATTCGGCGCTGGGAGTGATCCATCGTGCTTTCGAACCGGTTGTCGGCAGGTTCAAGGACTATGTCGCCGCGCCCAAAGCGAACGGCTACCAGAGCTTGCATACCTGCGTGCACTGGCCCGAAGGCCCCATCTTCGAGATTCAAATCCGCTCGATCGCGATGCACCAGCAGGCCGAGTGGGGGCATGCCGCACACTGGGTGTACAAGACATCCCAACCCAGGGAAGCAGCGGATTACAGCAGTGCCTGGGGTCTGTGGCGGTATCTTCGCGGAATTTGGAAGCACCGGCGCCGGCGCTGAGTATTAGCCTTTTGCTGATGAGGGGAGGATACGGATACAATCGCGGTTCTTCACTATGGAAGAATCAACACCCACGCATTCCGAGCCGCGTTTCAATGAACTCGGCGACGATCCGGCTCAGGCAAGCTTCGTAGATTCGGACCCTGCTCCGGACGCGCGTACTGCGCCCCTACCCAGCGGACTGCGCCTAGGGTTAGCCGCAACGGCAGCGCTACTGGCCAGCGTTTTCATCATCCACCACGTGTTGGATCCACCGTGGCTGTCGGCATTACTTGCACAGATGCGACTGTCCCAAGAAACCCTGCGCGGGGTGGGAGTTGCGATCCTGGTAGGCATTGTCGCGGGTTGGTGCGTGCTAACGGTATCGGCTCGTGCGATGAGTGCTCCGTTGGTGTGGAAAAGCTGGCCGGCAGAGCCCGGGAGCGGTCCCGCGAGAGTGATGGACTACACCCGCTGGCTAATCCAGGTCCGCTGGCTGGTGGTGGTTGCCTCAGCAACACTTGTGTATGTCGCTACCGAGGTAGCGCACGCTCTACCGCAAGAGGTCACTTATCCACTGTCACTGACGCTATGCTGCCTAGCGCTCTACAACATAGCCTTGTCCATGGGACTGCGCCGTGGCTTGGGCACGAGCTATGTGCTGCCCTTGCAGATGTATGCCGACCTCATCTTTCTCATGGTGTTGTTGCATTTCTCCGGCGGCATAGAGAACCCACTTTGGATGTTTGCCACCTTTCACGTAATTCTCGCAGGCATTGTTTTATCAAGGCGGCAAGCGTACCTGGTTGCCGCTTTCGCCGCAGCCTTGTTCCTGTCGCTGGCTCTGCTCGAGGCGTCGGGCGCGATCGGCCACGTTACCGTATTGGTATTCCCGCATGTCCCGGTTTCCGGGCATCAGCATCCGGCAGCGCACACGCACGGGGCGACACCCGGTGAACACAGTGAATCCTCTGAGCACGCAGAACACGCAGATCTCGGTGAATCCTCTGAGCACGCAGAGCACACAGATCTCGGCGAATCCTCTGAACACGCAGATCTCGGTGAAGAACATAAGTACGGCGTCGAGGAAGTGGACGGCGAGCGGCTCCTACACGCCGCTCACGACGCGACTTTCGTCGCCACCAGGGTGGGCTTGTTCGCAGTCACGCTCGTGGTCGTTGCCTATTTCGTGACCACGCTGGCCGAGCGCGTACGAGTGGATGAGCGCCGTCTGGCGGCGATGGCCCAGCGGGCGTTGGGACAACGACAGTTGCTGGAACGGGCGCTGGAGACCACCGGTACCGGGCTTCGTGTGGTTGATTCCGACTTGCGTGACCGGTGGCTAAACCAGCGCTGGCGCGAGTGGTTCTCATCCGGGCCTGACGCGGCAGGAACTTCGTGTGAGGATGAGGGATCCGATGCTTCCTCCGTCAAGGAAACCTTGGCCGACGGCAAGGTCCGCGTCAGTGAACGCGGCATCAACGGCGCTATGGTCGACGGAGGCGATACGGCGCGCACTTTTCAGATCACCACTGCTCCGCTGCCCGATGCCGGGGGAAACATCACGCAGGTCGTCGAGTTGGCGCAAGAGGTAACCGCGCAAAAGTTGCTTCAGAGCCAGCTCGTCCAAGCCGGCAAGATGGCGGCAGTGGGCGAACTTGCAGGCCACGTCGCCCATGAGGTCAATAACCCCAGCGCGATTATCAGCGCCAAGGGCCGGCTGTTGCTTTCCGACCACCGCGACGAGATGTCCCCATGGGTCGCCGCCGAGCTGCTCAAGATGACCCATGCCGCCGACCGCGTTGCCAGTGTGGCTCAGGATTTGCTGTCCTACTGCCGGCCTTCTCCGGCGACGCGGCTTCCCATCGATGTACGGATTCCCATACGCAAAGCTCTGGGGCTCGTCGCCCACCGGGCTGCCGAGGATGACGTGGAGATCCTCGAACGGTTTTCCGGTGATCTCTTGCGTGTTAAGGCCAACGCCGAGCAGTTGGAGCAGGTATTCCTCAATCTCTTTCTCAATGCATTGGACGTAATGGATGGCGGCGGCCTGTTGGCAGTCACCACTCGATGCGTAGAGCAACAAGTGAAGGAAACAGGGGCGGTCGTGCAGATAGAGGTCTCCGATACCGGGCCGGGTATAGCGGAGGAAGTGCGTGGACGTATTTTCGATCCCTTCGTGACAACCAAAGAGAAGGGGAAGGGAACCGGACTGGGGCTGTCGATCTGCCTGGGCTTGGTCCGGAGCAACGGCGGCGACATCAGCGTGATTGAGGCCACCGATTGTGGAGCCTGTTTTCGACTGAGTTTTCCGGCGTGGCAATGCGAGGAGTCCATCGATGTATAAGCCTCATGTCCTCATAGTCGATGACGAGGAGGGAATGCTCGAGGTCTGCCGCGATACATTGTGGCGACTCCCCGGTGTACAGATCTCCACCGAGGGAGATCCCTTGCGCGCGCTCGAGCGGCTTTCACACGAGACCGTAGATCTGCTCATCTGCGATATTCGCATGCCGAAGCTCGACGGAGTGGAACTGCTAAGAGCCGCCCGCGAGAAGGACGCCGACACTCTGATTCTGCTCATGACGGCCTACCCGACGGTGGAGTCTGCGGTCGAGGCCATGAAGCTCGGGGCCTCCGACTACATCACCAAGCCCTTCGTCCCGGACGATTTGCGAGCTACGGTCGGACGGCTTCTTGAATCGAAGCAGTTGCGCGCAGAGAAAACCCTGCTTCAGCGGCAGGTCGAGCGCCCGTATTCGCTCGGAGAGATGGTGGGCGAGTCTTCGGCCATGAGATCGGTCTGGGAGGCGGTGTTGCAGATAGCCGGTGCCGACATCGACGTGCTCGTATCGGGAGAAACAGGCACCGGAAAGGAACTGGTCGCACGCAGTGTACACCGGCAGAGTAGCCGCAGCCAGGGCCCTTTCGTTCCGGTCGATTGTGCGGCGATTCCCGAGGACCTGCTCGAAAGTGAGCTGTTCGGCCGCGAGGCAGGAGCCTTTACCGGTGCCGCGCGCAGAAGCCTCGGCTTGCTCGAGTTCGCCGACGGCGGGACGGTCTTCCTCGATGAGATCGGAGAGCTGCCGATGCGGCTGCAAGCCAAGCTCTTACGTACGCTCCAGGAACGCAAGATCAGGCGCGTGGGTGGTACCCGCGAAACCCCTATCAACGTCAGAATCGTCGCCGCCACCAATCGCAACCTCGATCTCGAGGTAAAAGAAGGGCGCTTCCGTGACGACCTGTACTATCGCATAAACGTGGCAAGCATAGTCCTTCCCCCGCTACGCGAACGAGAGGGAGACGTTGCCGTGCTGGCTAAACACTTCATCGAACGGTTCGGGACTGAAGGTGCCGGCGCGAGCCGTAACATGGACCCTGACGCACTGGAGATCCTGGCCAGCTACCGCTGGCCGGGCAATGTCCGCCAGCTCCAGAACGTGATCAAGCGCGCTCTCGTCATTTCCAAAGACCCGACTCTCAGCGTGAACGATCTGCCGGATGAACTTGTGGCGCTGACCGATTCGATTCCAACTGGGGAACGGGAAGGATTTTTCGAGACGCGCCGTCGCACCACGGATGCTTTTGAGCGAGAGTATCTGTCCAAACTGCTTACCGTATGCCGCGGTGAGGTCGTACAGGCAGCGAAAAAGGCGCGCGTGCCCCGTGGTACTTTCTATCGGCTACTCAAAAAGCACGGCCTCACACCCGAAGACTTCCGATCTTGAACGCCGGAGGCCGCGGCGGTGTCATTGGTGGCTCATCGTTGTGACTTCGCCGCCATGACTGTCACGTTCGCGTGACAAGGATCCGGCGGCGCCGCGTCTGCCCGTTACCCCTTGCTGTTGTTGGCTTATTCGCTCCTTGGTGGCCGTAAGTGCGGATAAGTTCTGTCCCGGGTTACGCTGTCGGGTCCGCAACTGTCTCGTCTGCGTGACGTTTCGATCGCCGTAGTCCTCCCGCCCCAGCTCCCACCCCGACAGCACAGTGCTCTATCTCTCGGAATTCATTGAGCAAGCGCGCGATCCTTCAGGCCCTGAAGGGACCCGGCACGAGGGTTGCAAATAAGAGGCTCCAAATTGCGTGTTGCGCTGCAAACAGCGCAACGCCGGGAGGTTCCGCTGTGCAAGTGCTGAAAGCAAGATCATTGGCTGTAACTCATTTACATCGTCGGGCGGCCACTGCCGAGACGGCCAGATGTACAGGCCGTGAGTGCTAACGAAGTGCCGCATCTTACCTCGTGAAGAAGCGTAGTGTTTCGAGCCTGCGGGTGGCGATTCCGCAAATCGTGCTGCCGGCGGTGCTCGTGCTGGCCTTGGCGCAGAGTGCAGCCGCGCTCGACGCGGAGACCGAGGCGCGCATACAAGCGGCAGACCAAGGTGCCTCGAGTATCGACGTGAGCGCTTACCCGCCCGCAATGCAGGAGGCCTACGAACTCTTCTCTTCCAAATGCAGCCAGTGCCATACGTTGAGCCGCCCCATCAACTCACAGTATGCGCTGCCCGGGGAGTGGAGCCGTTACGTCAAGCGGATGATGCGTAAGCCCGACTCGGGGATCAGCTCGAGCGAAGGCAAGGCCATTTACAAGTTCCTGTCCTACGACTCGATCGTGCGCAAGCAAGAGCTGATCGACGCCAAGCTCTCCACTTTGGAAGGCAAAGACAAGAGCGAAGCACTCGAAGCCATCGAGAAACTTCGCAGTGAGTACAACGCTTCGAAATAGACAGTCCAGTCTTGCCTGATGCGCCGGCTTGAACAGACCGGGCGGGCAACGGGAGGAGGGAAACCATGAATACTGGCTTCAAACGCAGGGTAACGCCGCAACGGAGCTTCTTGATCGCGGGGATTGCGGCGCTGGCCTGGACCTTCAGCATCGCAGTGGTGGCGCAGGCCGGCGGTCCCGGCGTAGCGGACACTGACGTAGCGATAGACCAAGAAATCGACGCGCTGAAGACCCGCATAGAGAAACTTGAGAGCGAACGTGCCGAAGAGCGTGACTCCAACCGCCGGGAACTCAAGAAGCTCAAGGACAAGGTGGCCAGGGTAGGAGAAGGCGACAAGAGCCAGACGGACTTCCTGATCACCGGCTTTGCACAAACGGGCTTCCGGGATTCCGAGGGGAGTGACGGGAGTTTTGCCTTCGGTAGCTTCAACCCGATCTTGCTCGCGCGCTATCGCGACAGAGTGTTGTTCGAAAGCGAGATCGAATTCGAAGTCGGAGAAAACATCGACGGGGTGGCTGAAACCGAGACCACGATCGGGTACATGCAGGTAGACTACATAGTAAACGACTATCTGACCGCCATCGCCGGCCGTTTCATCCTACCGCTGGGAACTTTCAGCGAAAAGACCCATCCCGCATGGATCAATAAGATGCCCAACGGTCCTTTACCTTACGCCGGCCATGACTCGGGGTTGCTGCCTTTCAATGATCTCGGCCTGCAGGCCAGGGGTGCGATACCGATCGGGAATACCCGGGTTACTTACGCTGCTTTCGTAGCCAACGGGCCAAGTGTGGCAACAGAGACAGCACCCGCTGCGTCGACGGCACTTGGGTCGGCACAGAACCTAGCGGGCGTCGGCCCGCAACTCGAGTTCAACAGCAACATCAGCGACAACAACAGCGACAAGAGCTTCGGCGGGCGTCTCGGTTTCATCCCAATACCGGGCGTCGAGCTAGGCATTTCGGGTATGAAGGGCGCCTATGACGACGCCGGCAATTACGACTTCTCGACTCTGGTTCTTGACGCCGCTTTGCAGCACTCGGGTTTTGTCGATCTTCGCGGCGAATGGATCGACACCAATCAGGAAACCGACGATGGAGACATCGGACGCTCCGGTTTCTGGGTACAGGGTGCCGTCAAGCTCGGCGGCATTCCTTCCGAGCCCTTCCAGGACGCGCTCGACAACGTTCCCTTCCTGCGTAGGTTCGAACCGGTGCTGCGATACTCGGAAATCAACAGCGACGTCCAGGGCGACGACCGCGACCAGCTTTCAATGGGCCTCAACATCTACCTGACCAACACGCTGTTGGTCAAAGCCAGCTACGACTCCAATGACGGCGACGATGAGCACGGCAAGTACGACGCGTTCAATGCGCAAGTCGCCTACGGATTCTGATCGAGGAGTTGGACGGAGAAAAGCCATGAAAGACAACACAATCAACAAATCCACTCTTATCATCATCTCTACGGCGTTCGCCCTACTGCTTTGCGCCGCGGCGCCGGCAACGGCGGCGGAAACGAAAGGCAAGTCGGGGTCAGCGTTATACGCCGACAACTGTGGGCGTTGCCACTCGGAGCGCTATCCCACCGAGCGCACGGACAAGCATTGGAAGACAATCATGATGCACATGCGCGTACGGGCTCAACTTACCGGTACCGATGCCAACAAGATCCTCGAGTACCTGACTAGCTCGAACTAGCGAACCATGGATGTAGGAGTGCGCAGGTGATGACGGCAACGGGAAGCGACTTTTCCGGTTACCAGGTAGAGATCCAGACCCCCGAACATTTCGGGGGTCTGGTATCGTGCCGTCGCGCCTGCCCGGTTCACACCGACGCCGGCGCCTACGTCCGGGCAATCGCCGAGGGCCGCTACGAGGACGCTTATCTCATTGCGCGAAAGCCAAACCCTTTTGCTTCCGTATGCGGCCGGGTTTGCAACGCACCATGCGAGGCGGCTTGCCGCCGTGGCGAGATCGACGCTCCGGTAGCGATAAGGGCTTTGAAAAGATTCGTGACCGAGCGCTTCGGAGTCGAGTCGGCAGCTTATGAACGGACGAGCAGTGCAAGCGCTTCGTCGCTTGTACCACCGGGAGCTAAGCGTGTTGCCGTAGTAGGGGCGGGTCCGGCCGGACTTGCTTGCGCCCACGATCTTGCACTTGCCGGATTCGCAGTCACGGTGTTCGAGGCCCAGGAAGTAGCCGGCGGCATGCTGGTGCTCGGAGTTCCGGAGTACCGCTTGCCCCGCGAAATCGTCAAGGCGGAGATAGAGGCAATACTTTCGCTGGGAGTCGAAATCAGGTTCGGAGCCCGCATCGGGAAGAACTTCGATCTCTCCGACTTGCGTAATGACGGCTACAAGGCCGTGTTCCTCGCCATCGGCGCCCACCGCAGCCGGCAGTTACCGATCGAGGGTGTAAACCTAGACGGAGTGCTCAGAGCTGTGGACTATCTGCTCAACGTAAACCTTGGCTACAGTCTCGAGTTGGGCCGCAAAGTGGTGGTCATCGGCGGCGGCAATGTTGCCTTCGACGCTGCCCGCTCGGTGATCAGGCAGACGGCCGCACTCGAGGCCATGAGTGAAGCCGAATTGCGCGAAGCGCTAGCTACTGCCCGCACTACGCTCGACCAACTCACCGGGCCGAAAACCGAAGCTCCAGAAGACGTAAGGGTAGCACTAGACGCCGCGCGACAGGCAGTGCGTGGAGGCGCGCGCGAAGTCGATGTGTACTGCCTGGAGAGTCTTTCGGAGATTCCGGCATCGCATGAGGAGATAGAGGAGGCACGCGCCGAAGGGATCAGACTCAACACGAGCTGGGGTCCGCGCCGCATACTCGGCCGTAACGGACGTGTGCACGGCGTGGAAATGGTGAAGGTCAGCCGGGTCTTCGACGATTCGGGCCGTTTCAACCCGGTGTTCGTCGAGGGTTCGACAACCGTAGTCGATGCCGACAGCACTATCATCGCCGTCGGGCAGGCGCCGGATCTTGACTGGATCAAGCCTGAGGATGGGTTGAAGGTTACCGGACGAGGCACCATAGAGACCGATCCCGAAACCCTCGCGACCTCACGAGACGACGTATTCTGTGGAGGAGACGCCGCCTTCGGACCACGTATCATCATTGACGCGGTAGCCGAAGGACGCCAGGCGGCAAGCTCCATAGCTGAGTTTTTGGGCAAAGTGCCGGAGCGTAAACGCAGTAGAGTACGCGTTACCCGCTACGAGCCACTACCGGCTCTTCGCGGCTACGAACTGCTCCCGCGCATTTCACCACCGCTGGTGGATACCAAGCGCCGGGTCGGGGTGACTGAGGTCGAGGAAACGTATGCGGACCACGCAGCGAGTCTTCAAGCGGCACGCTGTCTTCAGTGCCATGTGGCTCCGGTTTTCGACGGTGACAAGTGCATTCTGTGCGGTGGATGCGTGGACGTCTGTCCCGAGCGCTGCTTGCGAATAGTGGACGTCGTGGACCTGCACGGGGGAGAACTCTTTCCCACGTTACTTCGTAACCGTTACGGCAACGATCCAGAACGCGGCAGGGGTGCGGCCATCATAAAAGACGAGACTTCTTGCATTCGCTGCGGCCTTTGCGCTGAGCGCTGTCCCACCGGGGCCATAGCGATGGAGCGCGTCGAGGCGCAAGCAAGCTAAGGCCGGCTAAAGGACGGAGTATCAGAGCATGGCTATAAGCAAAGAAGGCGATTCATCTCCAGCGGTTCAACGCCGCAGATTTCTGGCGCTGCTAACCGGTTGGGCGGCAGTCGCGTGGACCTCGGTGTCTTCCGCTGTCGCTGCGGTGCGCTTCCTCATTCCCAACGTCTTGTACGAACCGAGCAGTCGCATTCGCCTGGGCAAGCCCGATCAATTCCCGGAAGGCGCAACGTTTCTTGAAGAACTGAGAGTCTTCATTTTGCGCAAGGGCAATTCCTACCGGGCACTGTCGGCAATCTGTACGCACCTCGGTTGCACCGTCAATCGCGTCGCCTCGGGCGAGGGCTACTTCTGCCCGTGCCACGGTAGCCGCTTCGACGCCAACGGTGCAGTGACCAGCGGCCCGGCTCCGCGCCCCCTTTACTGGCGCGTACTGGCGCTTACCAAAGATGGGCGCTTGCTGGTGGACCTCAACGAGCAAACTGAACCGGACAAGTATCTAGTGGTCTAACCGGAATTCGCGGTGGCAGCATAATGAACAACTTATTTGAGCTTTGGAAGAGGATCGAGCGAAGCTCGATCGGAGCCTCGGTATTCCGCGTCGGTTTCCCGCGTAGCGGCTTGGACCGGGCCCGGGCCATGGTCTCGAGTTTCTTCCTGCATATTCACCCCGCACGAGTAAACCGCCGGAGCCTTGCACCTACGACCACTTTGGGCCTTGGCTTGGCCAGCCTCTATCTATTCATCATCCTCACCGCCACCGGCGTGCTGCTGATGTTTTACTACGTGCCGGCCACCGAACACGCCTACGACAACATGAAAGACCTGGAGTTCGCCGTGACTGCCGGACAGGTCTTGCGCAACATGCACCGCTGGGCGGCACATCTGATGGTCATCTCGGTGTTCCTGCACATGTGCCGGGTCTTCTACACCGCAGCCTACAAAGCTCCGCGAGAGATGAACTGGCTGGTGGGCGTAGTGCTGATGCTGCTCACGCTGTTTCTCAGCTTCACCGGCTATTTGCTACCTTGGGATCAACTCGCCTTCTGGGCTGTCACGGTCGGCGCCAACATCGCAGGCTACGCGCCGGTGATCGGTGAGCAGGTACGCTTTGTTCTGCTGGGGGGCAACACCGTCGGGCAGTCAGCGCTGATCCGCTTCTACACTCTCCACGTCATGTTGCTGCCCTTGGCGGTCGCGATGCTGGCCGGGCTTCATATCTGGCGCGTACGCAAGGACGGCGGCCTAGCCAGGCCGGACGAGGGACCCCGCAGCGCGGTGGAGGAATTCTCGGGCGAAGACGTTCCGCAGACGAAGACCTACGGCCTAATGGAACTGGCGCACGGCACCACCACTGCGGTCGGTGCCAAACCGGAGGATGAGGTCTCTTCCTGGCCCCACCTGCTGTTTAGGGAGCTGGTGCTGGGTTTGGCGGTACTCGCGGTGATACTGGCGCTCGCAGTTCTTTTCGACGCCCCGCTGGAGGGACCGGCCAACCCGGTCAAACCTCCCAACCCAGCCAAGGCACCCTGGTATTTTCTCGGCCTGCAGGAACTGGTTGCACATTCGGCCCTGTGGGGTGGGGTGATCATTCCGGGAGGCTTGGTCGCTGCGTTACTGCTGCTGCCCTATCTCGACAGGAGCCCCGGCGGCGTCGGAGTGTGGTTTTCCAAAGAAAGGCGAACCGCCACCACTATCTTTACCGTCATCGTGGTCACCCTGGTCGTCCTCACAGTGATCGGGTCTGTCTTTCGCGGCCCTAATTGGGCCTGGCAACTGCCTTGGGCAGTTACACAATCGGTGCATTGAGATGAGTTCCAACCATGTATCGAGGCCTTGGTACGCAGCTTTCGTCATTTTTGCGATTGCCGTAGCGGGCTTGGCTTCAGCCGCGTTTTACAAAGATCAATTCAGGGCCTGGAAGGACTGGCAACGCAGCTTTGTGGAGCAGGAGATCGTGCGGGCAACCACGCCGGAGCAAGCTGCAGCCGCCAAGCGTATCCGTGTGGAGATTCGCCAGACCCAACTACCTGAACTGCGCAGGGTCGATCGTTGCATTACCTGCCATCTGGCCGTCGACGACCCCTCTTACGCCGGTTATCCACAGCCGTTCGCATATCATCCCAATCACGACCGGCACGCCTTCGACAAGTTCGGTTGCACTATCTGCCACGGCGGACAAGGGCGTGCGACCACGCAGGAAGCCGCTCACGGGGCGGTTGAACATTGGGACCAGCCGCTGCTTCCGCTACGCTATGTCGAGGCATCCTGCGGCAAGTGCCATGTCCCTGAAGATGTTCCGGAAGCAGCTGCTTTGACCCAGGGACGCAAGCTATTCGACGATCTCGGGTGTCGAGGTTGCCACCGCCTCAATGGGATCGGCAACTCGATCGGTCCGGAGCTAGACCACGTAGGAAGACGCCGCAGCCCTGATTGGCTGGTCGCGCATTTTCGTAACCCGGCCGAGGTTACCCCCGGTTCGGCGATGCCGGTTCTAGGCCTGTCGGACACGGAGATAGACGAGCTTACCGTGTTCATGCTGAGCCTGACCGGCGAGCCCTTGACCGAGTACTACGTCTCGATGCGTACCTTGCCCGGCGCCAATCTTGGCCAGCGTCTTTTCGAAGAGAAGGGTTGTATCGGTTGCCACGCGGTAGCCGGCCGTGGAGGCGACGTCGGTCCCGACCTCGAGGGGCTCGGCCAGCGCCGCGACGCCGAATGGATATACTCGCACTTCCGAGACCCGCAGGCTGTATCTCCGGGTACGGTCATGCCGCAGTTCAGCTTCAGCGAGCAGGAAGCGCGTGCGCTGACCGAGTTCGTACTGCGGCTCAGCGATAGCGAGGTGGTCGGCTACCTGAAGATTCCCAGGATGATGTCGTCCGAGCAGCGCGGTGCGGCGGTATATACCAAGTATGGCTGCGCGGGATGTCATGGCCGCGACGGCAAGGGCGGGGTAATCAATCCCAATGCCAAAACCGGCGAGCAGGTGCCATCGCTGCTGTACGTGGCCGAGGGCTATACGACAAAAGAACTCACGGAGTTTATCAAACGCGGGCAATCGGAAATCGCGCCTCTCGACGCCAAGCGCCCCGCACCGCCTTTGTACATGCCCCCGTGGGCCGGCAAGATCGCGCCGGGAGAACTCGAGGACTTGGTCGCATACTTACAAAGCCTCTTTCCTGAGGAAGAGGGGCTCGACTGGTAGCTATCATCCCCAGTGCTGTTTCCAGGCCTGGAACATCAATACGTTCCACAGGTGCGGATGCAGCTTGTGCTTGCCGCCGAGGAAACGCTGCCATACGGCTCGAACGACTGACGCTTCAAACACGCCCTCGCGCACAAGGCGCTCCCGGCTGAGGAGGTCCTCACTCCATTCGCGCAGCGGGCCGCTTAGCCAGTGGCGCATCGGAGCACCGAAGCCTTGCTTGGGGCGCGCAGTCAACTCCTGTGGTACGTGGCGGTCGAGCAGGCGGCGCAGTATCCACTTTCCTTGGCCATCTCTCAGTTTCATCGACAAGGGGAGCTTCCACGCAAACTCCACTACCCGGTGGTCAAGCAGGGGATTGCGCAGCTCCAAGCTCACGGCCATGCTCGCACGATCCACCTTGGCCAGGATGCCGTCGGGCAGGTAATTGAGTAAATCCATCAGCATCATTACATGCGCCGCGCTGGCGACAACTCTGGTGTCAGCGCTGTCGTTGAGAACTTCCGCCGCATCGAAGAAACAGCGCGGTGGCTCGTGCCCGTCGATTACCACCAAGTGAGGTTCGCGCCATTTGGATATACGGTTTCTGTACATCGACAGGGCATCGACGGCACCGATATCACGCGCAGCTTTTCGGACTTCGCTTTCGGGCCCTCCCAAGGAGCCGAGCAGCGAGGCTGCCGCCCGCCTCAGCGCTATCGGAACAGCGGAATTGAAACGCCATATCGCGGCTCCGCGCATGAAGCGGCGGTAGCCACAAAACAACTCATCTCCACCGTCACCGGAAAGGGCCACGGTAACCTCCCGGCGGGCCAGCTCGCAGATGAGGAAAGTCGGAATCTGCGAGGAGTCTGCGAACGGTTCGTCGTACATGGTTGCGAGTTTAGGAACTACCGCCAAAGCGTCATCGCCGCCGGCGTAAATCTCCGTATGGTCAGTTCCCAAATGCGCGGCAATGCGTTTCGCATGCCGGGCTTCGTCGGGCATACCTTGGTCGAAGCCCAGGGAGAAGGTCTTGACCGGACGCGTACTGCAAGCCTGCATAAGGGAGACCACTGTCGAGGAATCTATACCTCCCGATAACAGAGCCCCCAGAGGTACGTCGGAAACCATGCGGGTGCGTGTGGATTCCAGCAAGATATCCTCGAGCTGGTCGATAGCCTCGGCCTCACCGATGTCGAGTGGATCACGGAGTCCGGCGACTGCGCAGTCGGCCGCACTGAAGTACGTGCTTTCCCGGTCGCTGAGCCGGGCGGCCGGGATCTTGGCGTCGAGTTCGGAGGAGCCAAGGCAGACGAAGCTGCCCGGAGACACTTTGCGAATGTTCTCATAGATGCAATGAGGCGAGGGGACGTAATTGTAGCGCAGGAATAAACACAGGGCGCCGCGGTCGAGCCGGGGATCAAAGCCGGGATGGCGCCGGATAGCCTTCAACTCCGAGGCAAAGACGAAATCGTCGCCGGCCCATCCGAAGTAGAGCGGCTTCTTACCGATGCGGTCGCGAGCCAGAAACAGACAGCTCCGGGCCTTGTCCCATAAAGCGAACGCGAACATGCCGTTTGCACGCGTGAGGGTTCGCTCGAGCCCCCATGCAGCAATCGCCTCGAGTAAGACTTCTGAGTCTGACGCGCCCCGGAATAGCACGCCTGAATCTTCGAGTTCACGACGCAATTGCCGATAGTTGTAGATCTCTCCGTTGTAGCTAAGAACGTAGCGTTGGCAGGCCGAGTGCATCGGCTGCCGGCCATCGATCGAGAGATCGATGATAGACAGGCGCCGGTGGGCAAAGCCTATAGCGTGGTCCCCGTCCGTCCATACTCCGCTATCATCGGGACCGCGGTGAAGAAGCGTCGAGGCCATATCCTCGAGCAAAGCGCCGCGTTGGACAGCTTCGGTGACAGCCGGAACTCTTTGCCACAAGCCTACGAAACCACACATGAGAACATTAGCGCCGGCCCGCTACAGGGCTAAAGGGGCCGGCGCAGTACTCACTGCCACGACCGGGACGGCATCCTGTCTGTATGCCGGGCGCTCCGGGCATGCCAATGCAGAGGGAGGTATGGCGGCAATCGGGTAAGAGAAACGGGATGAGAAACAACGAACCGAGGGCAGCGAGAGAACGCAAAACGGAGACGGTCCTAGAAGAAGCTGCCGTATTTGCCGGGCGGCACCGGGGGGGGAATTGCCGCCGGGAAGAAGCAGACCGGAACTGGGTCGATGGGCGCCGCCTTGGCTGCCTCCAATCAATCGAGCAAACTCCGCCGCTGAAACGCCAGGGGCACCAAACAACGCATACTCGGGCTACACATGCGTAGCGGCTGCCCCGAAGATTGCGGAATATCTGCCGGTGGCCAGCAAGACTTTGGCCGTATGGACCTTGGGACTTTCAAGTAGCGCTCAGAACACCACCCCCGTCAACACCGGTACCAAGATCGTAAGAGAAATGGTCAAGAGAGTCACTGCAACCAGAACGGGCATCTTTGTCTCATTATCCATAAGATCTGCTCCATGGGCCGTCACGTACCGCTAATGAAGCTTTACATTAGCATGCTTTAGCGTGGGCGCGTCAAGAGCTTATCGGTGCATGCCCCCTTACTTGGCCCAGGGATGCTGCTACGGTTGGCAGCATTCTCCGCGAGTACCCGCGGCCGGGGCGACTCGGAACCGGTCGCGGGTTTATTGAGTAAATGTGCGCAACTGAGATCTAAGAATAGCACCCGCCAATTACCGGTGGCGAGCCTGGACGAACGATGGAAGTAAGCGAAATCACAACTGGAGCGCTCTTGCTCGAGCGCGACGGCCCAATTGCGACTGTCATGATAAACGCGGCCCCGTGGAACGCGATGGGACTGGAGTTCATGGATGAACTCGAATCCTTGGTTCCTCGTTTGGCTGCCGACCATACGCTGCGCGTCGTGTTGTTTCGCGGCGCAGGCGAGAAGAACTTTTCAGTGGGTATGAACCTTAAACAACTGCCGCTGGGTATACAGGCAAAGGGCGGAATCGACGAGCTACTCGACCAGCGCCTTAGAGTTCTCGACGCGATCGAACAACTCGGCAAGCCGACCATCGCAGTCCTGTACGGGCATTGCCTTGGTGGTGGCTTGGAACTCCCCCTTGCGTGCCATTTCCGCCTAGCGGCCGAAGAGGGAACACAACTCGGCCTCCCCGAACTGGACCTCGGTACCGTCCCAGCCTGGGGCGGTACGGCACGGCTTACCCGCTGCGTGGGCCGCAACCATGCGCTCGATATTATCTTGCGAGGCAAGAAGATTTCAGGACCCGAGGCTTTAGCTATAGGCCTAGTGACCGAAGTGTGTCCCCATGCTCAGTTGCAACGGCGCGCGAAGGAACTGGCACGGGAGTTGAGCGAGAGGCCCCCCGTGGCTGTAGCGGGGGTGTTGCGCTGTGTGGTCGGAGCGGGAGAGAAAGGGCTCGAGGAGGCGCTGCGCGAGGAGAGGCGGGCCGTGCATGAAACCTTTGCTACCGAGGATCAACAAGAAGGGATGAGCGCTTTCTTCGAAAAGCGCAAACCACGCTTCAGTGGACGCTAGCCTGCTGTCAGCCGTGTAGGAATGACTTGGTTCCTCCTCATCCGCCCCAAACCCGGCGCTTTGCCACCCCCCTGAAGGGGGTAGCTCCTATAGACCTCCGGATTTATCTGCGTCTAGTCTCTAAGCGAGGCCGTCGGTCTCGGCGTGGTCCGGTAAAATCGAAAGTTCCCCCCTCGAACGGATTGCAACGAGACTGGCGCGCCCGACCGTACGCCTCAGGCGGCGAAGTCCCAACTTTCACCGTTGTGGTAATGCTTCAGGATGTTCTTGGCGATCAGTATCTTATGTACTTCGTCGGGACCGTCGGCCAAGCGCAACACCCGGGCGCCCTGGTACATATCGGCCAACGGAAGATCCGAAGAAACCCCGGCACCGCCCCACACTTGGATGGCGCGGTCCACTACCCGGTGATAGGCGGCAGGAACGAAGACCTTGATGGCGGAGATATCGGTACGTGCGTCCGCGCCGCTTTCCATCTTGGCCGCACAGTTGAGAGTCATCAAGCGGGCCGCCTGCAGGTCGATATAAGAGTCCGCAATAAAGCCTTGAATGAACTGTTTGCTCTCGAGCAAGCCGCCGTGCACCTGCCTGGACATCGAGCGCTCGACCATCAAATCGAAGGCCCGCCACATCTGCCCGATACAGTTCATGCAATGGTATACCCGTCCCGCTCCGAGGCGGTCTTGCGCAGCCTGATGGCCCGACCCACGGCCGCCCAGTTGATTCTCGACCGGGACGCGCACATCGTCGTAGAAGATCTCGCAGTGATGCCCTTCGTGTCCCCACACCGGAACGCTGCGGGCGATATTGACCCCGGGGGTGTCGGCAGGAACGATGATTTGCGTCATGCGTCCGCTGCTCGTAGCCGAAGCGTCCTCGCCGTCTTCGGTTCTACACATGACAATGAAAAAATCCGCCCGCTTGCCGTTCGAGGTAAACCATTTGCGCCCGTTGATCACCCACTCGTCACCGTCACGACGTGCGGTCGTCTTCAGTGAGCGCGGGTCGGAACCAGGCTGGTCCGGCTCGGTCATCGAAAAGCCGGACTCCATGCCATCCTCGATGGTGGGTAACAGCCACTTCTTTTTCTGTTCTTCACTTCCGTACTTCAGCAGTATCTTTTGATTGCCCGAGTTGGGCGCTACCACTCCGAAGAGCGCTGCAGCTCCGACCGCATAGGCCATAATCTCGTTCATGTAGGCGTGCTCGAGGAAGCTGAGACCCGCACCGCCGTATTCTTGCGGTAGATGCGGGGCCCACAAGCCCGCTTGCTTGACTTTCGCCTTGATCTTTTCACGCAAGCGATGCGCTTTGTCTCGCTCGGCCTGCCCGGCCCCCGCTTGCCGGCGCCAGCCCCATAGCGCCTTCTCATTTGGAAGGATCTCCTGATTGACGATTTTTGCCGTCAGCATACGGATCTCATTGACGCGGTCCGGAACCGAGTCGATGGGTTTCACGTTCATTCGCATTGTCTGCTCCGAGTCTTGCGGGGGCGGGCGAGCTTCCTGCGCGCTGTTGCTGCAAGCACGCCGGCCGCAACAGCGCCGCCACGCTTCGTTTGCGATCGGATCAATGATTGTAGGCTGAATGCCCGGCTCTGTCAGGCGCGTGCTATCACAGTGTTATTACGGTGCGATCACTTCGCGGCGTGGGCAGGGGCGATAAGCGGCTCTGCCATGCTCTCGAAACGGCCGGCCAGCCGGTCCCAACTTCGCGCGCGTGCGATGCGCCGCGCCCGCCTTGTGATCCGCCGGGCGAGTCCAGGATCGGAGCGTAATAGTCTTACATGGGAGACTATCTTTCTTACCGATCCGGGCGGATGTAACAGCGCCGCGTTCTTGTGCGGGAACAAGGTGCCAAGGTCGCCTTGTTCCGAGGCTATTATCGGAACTGCCGCTGCGGCGTATTCCCAAACCTTGAGGGGGGAGAAATAAAACTGCTCTATCGGCGGGTAGGCTGCGATACCTACGTCCATTCGCGAAAGGTAAAGCGGGATGTCTGCATGCGGAACATCACCGCTGAACTCCACCACCGAGGCCACGCCATATTGCCGGCACTCGGACTCCAGAGTCGCTCGCAAAGGCCCGTCGCCGACGATCAACAAGCGATAGGAAGGATCCTCCGCGTAGAGCCGCCGGAAGGCGCGCAGCAGGAGATCGAGTCCGTGCCACACCTTGAGGCTACCCGTAAAACCCAGCACGAAGCTGCCGCGCGAGACCGGTCCGCCTTGCTTCGCCAATCGTGCGGCTACGGAAGGATGGTCGAGTATGCGTGTGGCGACGCCGCAACTCAGCACTCGTATGCGGCGTTGCGAGGCTCCGCGTGCGGCGGCGTAGGCCGCCAGCGGGCAGGAGTTCACCAACACGCGATCGGCACCCGCCAACAGTGTCGACTCAACCGCTCGAGCCGCTTCCACCATCTCAAGTTTACGATAGTCGAGTTGCTGTTCGATCAGGGGCGCGTTGAGTTCTAGGAAGTAGGGGATGCCGTGGCGCTTCGCGAACTGCAGACCGGCGTAAGACCATAGCGATTGGCGTTCGTAGATGGCGTCGATATCGCCGGCCATACACTGCAGTTCATTAAACAGGCTTTGGTTTAATAACAGTCCGTATAGTTCTGATATCACAGGTGAAGATGTTTCTTCATGCCCATTGTGAGCCCGAGTCATCACACCCGGACCAAGCCTAGACGACGCACCCTCGACGGGGCCCGGTGAGCCGCAGGATCCGTGCCGGGGAGCCCGGTCCATAGCCTTCCCCATCGCAGGCGGTGCAGCGGTAAAAGCTACACGATCGAGTTGCTTCGCGATTTCGCGCTTGAGCTTCGCCAGAAAAGCGTCGTCGCAAAGATCAACGGTGTCGCAGGGAAGCAATCCCCGCTCACCCGGGGCTGGCGGCCGGGCGGTCAGCAACTTGATTTCGTGGCCACGCGACTGCAACGCAGATATGAACTCGCGAACATGTACGCCGCTGCCGCTGTTGCCCGCGACTGCTACGCCTTGATCGGCGCTAATGTAAGCAACTCTCATTTTCCGCAGGCCTTACTTCAGGTAGCCGAGTTCGCGCAAGCGATCACGCATGGCGGCATCGAGTTCCACGGTTTCGGCTGAACGTACTCCAAAGTCCTTGAGACGCCGTTCGAAGAACTCAGCGTCACTGCTCATCGTGTCCAACAACTGCGGATTCTTCTCCGCCAGATTGGTGGACTGGCCGCCGGGAGAACGCAGATCATAGACACCCTCCCAGTCGTATGGCTGCGGTCTCGTGACGGGATCCGGGACCGGTATTTCACGCCGCTCGGCGGGAAAGTTCTTCCAATACGCTTTGGGATCGACGTAAACCGCCACGCCGGAGATATCGAGCAATAAATCGCCGTCGGGAAGGGCCTCCAAGCCGGTGACCACTCCCTCGACCTCGATATCGGCAGCCTCGGTTGCATCGATGGATTGTATCTTGCGTGCCATAAAACGGCCGTGCTCCAGTTTTCCGTCCACCCTTATCCAGCGCCCGCGGTGGATTTCGGCCGGGTTGAACGTCGCTCCCGCAAGGCGGCTGCCCCAGTTCGCGTTGGCAATGTCGACTTTGAAACCAAGCAGAGTCAGCATCGCGGTGGCAGTCGGGGCCGAGGCCACTGGCCCCTGCAACTCCAGGTCTTTGTCTCCGGGTTGTATTCTCTTTACCTCACCCGCTACGATCCTACCCCCGGCGTACATGCCCTCGGCTTGCACGCGTGCACCGGCCTGCAGGGCTTCAGGCACGATGCGTATGAGAGGAGGCGAGGGGGCATACGCGTTGCGCGTACGCACATACTTGTAACGGCCTTCGTACAGCGCCAGATACGAAGTCTTGCCGTGTCGCTCTTGGGCGAGCAGTTTGCGATCCGGGGCCGTCGACCCTTTCTTGATGGCACGCAACAGCGAGCGTCCAAAAACCGCCGAATGCGCACTCAAACCGAGATAGTCCAGTACGGTGGGTACGACATCGACGATCTGGACGAGCCCCCCCACCTCGCTGCCGGCAAAGCGATCGCCAGGGAATCGCATTATAAGCGGTACTCTGAGCAATTCTTCGTAGAGGCCGTAGCCGTGATCGAGCCGCCCGTGTTCGAGAAAGCCCTCGCCATGGTCGGATGTCACGATCACCAGCGTATCCTTGAACACCCCGTCGGCATCGAGCCATTCCAGCAGCCGGCCAATGACGGAGTCGGTAGCGAACACTTCACCGTCATAGAGCTCGCGTAACGCTTCCACATCTTGATCCGGCAAGGACAACTTGCCGGCGGCTACCCGCTCGCGCAGCAACCACCAGTGCTCCGCTCGAAGAGCCCACAGGTCCTGTTTGAAGCGCAGTTCTGGATCCAGTCCGAGCTGTGAGGAAGCATCGTCGGGCGTATAGGGCCAGTGAGGATCTAGAAAGTGGAGGTATGCGAAAAACGGTTCGCTACCATCGGTGCGGGTCAGCCAGTTCAAGAAACGATGAGCGAGCGAAGGGGCATTGCCTGCTTCCTCGGCATAATACTCAAAGCCCTGGTCCAGACGTCCATAGCGCTTGCGCAGGTGTTCGTTTTCCACAAAGGCGGCCGTACGGTAGCCGTCTTGGCCGAGCTGCTCAGCCAGAGTTTCCACCCTCTCCGGCAGTAGGTCGCTCCCCCGGCTGGCGCTTTCCATCACCCCATGTTGCGCCGGGTACAAGCCGGTCAGTAGCGAAGGCACCGCCGGCTTGGTCCAAGAGGCAACACTGTAGGCTCGTTTGAACACTACTGCGCGTCCGGCCAGGGAATCGAGGGCCGGAGTAGGTCCGTTTCGTGCCCCGTAGGCGCCGAGACGGTCGGCGCGCAGAGCGTCTATGCAGATCAGCAGCACATTGGGCCGTTCTTCAACCGCAGAACCGCCGTTTCCGCACGCCGGCAATGCCAGAAGACACGACAGCAAAGTTGTTAGTTTCAACCTTCTCATGATCCCACCGAAAACAGGTACGTGAATCCCAATACGAACTCGTTAACGATGTAGTCTCGATTGGGAAGTGTTGAATCTCCGTCTTTGTATCGGTAGCGCGCCGTCAGTAGCAGGGAGTCGAAGCATGGAAGCTTTGCTTCCATGCGTACTTCGTATTGCTCAGCCTCGTCGTCGCGGCCGAAGTCCTTGTTTTTCACTCCGTTCGCGTAGTCAAAACGGCCGGGGACCGAGTAGTTACGCCAATCCTTGCGGAACCTGAATCGCAGTACCAAACGCTCGGATACACGGCTGTCCACCCCGGCGGCGAACGATACCTCTTGCCGATTATAGTTGTCCCGCTTGGCATCACGCACCCCGTAGGACAACTTCACTCTCGGTACGAACAGCGGTGAGTAGCGCATGCGCATCATCCCCGAGATCTCCGGCGTGAACGAATCACGTTCGTCGACATTCGACCGGTAGTCATCCCACTGCGCTTCCGTCCTTACGCGCACGAGCAACGGTTTCCCCTTTCCAAACTTCCGCTGCACCGTAAGATCGACCGCATGCCGGGAAAAGTAGGCGCCGTCCACCCCGGCTTCGCCCTCGCGTTTGAGACGGCGGGGGATGTACACGTAGCCCAGTATTGCTTCGGTTCTGCCGAAGCGTTGATGGATTTGCGGTTTGATCTCGATGAAGTCCCGGTCGGAGAATTCCGGAAAGAACTTGGCGCGGACGCGCAAACGCAACTCGCGAGGCAACGGCCTTTCACGTAGATTTCGCCAGGACACCTCTCCCCGATAATCATTGAACCACGCGCCTTCGATTCGAAGCGGATCGTTGGCGTATCGAACGTTGCTGATGTGTCCTTTCTCGAGATGAAATGTCGCGTGCCACTGATCCTCCTTCGAAGCAGACTCCTTCGCAAGCGGCTTCGCAAGGGCGTCACCGCTAGCGTTGTCATCCCCGGGACGGCGCCGAGCCGCAGCAGCTGCTCCTGATGCCAGTAGAATCGCGAAAGCCGACAGGATGGCGATGTAACGCGTGGGAGTACGCTGTGTCCTTGCTTTCGCAGCCCACGGCTGGGTTGCGAGGAAGCTTAGACCGTCGGCCCCGCCGGTGTTCTCGCAGTGGCATGCCCTACGAGAGCGTCTCTCCGGCACCTGCGGCATTATCTTTCGGCCTCCAGAGCGCCGGACAGAAGCTTGCGCACTCGCCGGGTAATCCTGGTAAGGCCTGCGAAATCCATCTCTGCCACCGGATCGGGAGGACCGGCCGCAATCGCTTCCTTGACCGCTTTCGCCAAAGATTGGGGGGTAAGAGCCGCGAAACGCAGGGTCTTGAGCAAGCCGCGCGCTTCGAAGGCTTGCGCGCGCAGCAACTGCTCGAGTCGCGGAGACTCACGCGGCACTGCGACCGCAGCTTTCCCACGCGAGACTACTTCCGCCAGAGTATTGTAGCCGGCCATGCAGACACAAGCGGACGCCGAACGAACGAAGGAAGGGAAATCCCTTCTGAATTCGAACACCGGAGAGCGTTCGTGCAGGGGGAGCAAGCGATGTCTCAACTCGCGGCGCTGCTCGATCGGCATGTCAGGCCCAAGAAACAGGGCCGAATCAACGCCGTCGGCGGCTAAGGTAACGGCCGCTTCCGCATACGCATCCATCAATGCGTAGCCGTCACCGCCGCCGCCGCAAGCCGCCACCACGCGCGGGCGGTCGCTACTGAAGAACTCTGCCGCAACCGTTTCGGTATCTTTCCTGTCGTCACCGCGAACCACATAGCCGCAAAACTTGCTTCGCTGTCGCATCCGGTCGCTGAACTCGTACATGGCGACTGGATCGAATACCCTCTGTACGCCCGCAATCCAGACTTCGTCGTAGAACTCTTCAATCGCTTCGTATACGCCACCTCTTCGCCACTGTGCAACGACATCACCGGGACTGTCGATGACATCACGCAACGTCAGCGCCATGCGCGTGTGCGGCCGCCGGTGGCGAAGATATCGAAGAGTCGGCATCAACTCTCCTTCGAGACCGCAGGCAACGTTGTCGGCTACCAGCAAATGCGGATCGAAAGCCTGTACGGAACTCTTTATCAACTGCGCACGCATACGGCTGAGACGATCCATGCTCACACGGAGATGGCGCGAACGGTAGCGGTCCCGGTCGGACTTCCAAACTCCCGGGAGCTTCACGAAATCTATGCCGGCCGCTGATTCGAACGCTGCGGCAGCGGCAAGACCGCCGACCATCAGTACGGTTACATCCTCGATATGGCGGACCAGGTACGACGCAATGGTGTAGCTCCGGCGAAAATGCCCAAGGCCGAAACTATCGTGAGAATAAAACACTATTCGATGCTTCATGGCTGCAGGCATTCCTCGAGTAGATGCGGAACCAGGTGGCGCCATTGTGGGCGCAGCGAATAGTTGAAGGCGAGGCGCAACAAAGAACTGCGCCGGTACCAGCGAACGCGAGTGTCGTCGAAGCTCCCGGGATAACGGTTCAAGAAGCTGTCTTCGTAACCACGATCGGCCACCGGGCCTCCGCCTTGCAAGCGCCGCAGCAACAAATGGGCACAAAAATTGCCAAGATCGAGTTCTCGCTCTCCGTGGCAAACGGTGTCCAGGTCGAGAATCGCCACCCGGCCTGTGTCGAGCAAGAACTGCTTGTCGTAGCAATCCCGATGGATCACGTTTGCCGCTAGCACCGGTTGCGGTTTTAGACGAAGCAGTAAACGTAGTGCGTCCGTGTAGCGCTGGGCAAACTCCGGAAATATAGATGCCGCGAAACGGTGCCAGCCCTGTATCAATACCGTTTCGTCATCGCTCGTATAGAAACTGCTCAGCTCCACACCCCGGGTAGAATGGAAAGCACAGATAGCAGCCGAGATAGCGGCCAGTGCCGCGGCAACCGTGCCGCCACCAGCTTCAGCGCTGTCTTGTGTGAGGCTCCGGTAAAAGCTTCGTCCGGATGCCTCGGCGAACAAGGTCAAGGCGGGGTCGGATACGTAGTACAGCGGAGCCGCTACGGAAAAATGATCGCTACGCACCGATTCGTAGATTAGTTGCTGTAATCGAAACAGTCGCCCCGCTTCCCGCTCCACGCTGTGCTTGGCGTAAAATACCCTCCCGTCCTCGTTGCCATAACGCAGCAGGCAGCGCACGCCCGGACGATAAGAAACGGTTTCACAATGGAGCAGGCGCATGCCCTCGGGCAGGGCACTAGACACTCCGGCAAGATCGAAGCAACGCCGGAGGGCCGGCAACCGGTAGTCGTCGGGAAACACATGCAGCGACAGCCCATCGCCGTACAGCCGCAAGGAGGCAAGTGTGGACGCACCGCTGCGCAGTTCCAGGCGGTAGCAAAGATAAAAGTGGCGTCCCGGTTTGACCCACAACGACTGCAGCACCGCACGCTGTGGCGGATCGGCCTGCAATTCCGGCATTACGGTGAAGCCCCGCAACGCAGTTTCCGCGTCCAGTGCACGACGAATCGCCTCGCAGTTCACTGCGTGGCACTCCGTAGTGCGGAAAGCCTGTTTGCAGGCGACAATCCGGCTGCGACCCGCCCGCACTTTGGGGAATAACCTCGCATCTACGCGCTAGCTCCTAGCCAAACGGCGTTCTATCGCCGCGATTATTCTCTGTGCGTTGCGGTCCCAGGTATAGCGGCGCCGCAGCAAACTCCGCGCATTACCGGCAAGAGTGCCGGCCTTGCGCGGCTTGCGCCGTAGAGTCTCCAATGCCTCCGCCAGCGCAGTGACGCGTCCCGGCACCGTCAAGAGTGCGTTTCGTTCGTGGCTCAGGACTTCGGATATTTGCCCGATGTCGCTGGCGACCACCGGTACACCGGCGGCCATATATTCGAACAGCTTCAGCGGAGAGAAGTAGAAGTCGCGAGCAGGCCGGTAGGGTAAGACGCCGGCGTCCATGGATGCCAACAAGCTGGGAACGCAATCGTAATCCACCGCACCGCTGAAGGTGACGGCATTACCAAGCCCACGCTTCTCGAAGTAGGATTCGAGTCCGGCACGGCACGGCCCGTCGCCCACTATCAGCAGACGGTATCCGTCCCACTTGCGATGAAGACGATGGAAAGCCTTCGCCAAATACTCCACTCCATGCCAAGGCTTGAGACTACCAAGAAACCCGACCACGAAGATCCCGGCTTCCCGGTGGCGGCGCCGGAGCTTGCGCCGCAGGGAAAGATCGAAACGTCCGGGATCGGCTGCATTACTCAACACGCAAACCCGCTCGTGCGGAACCCCGCACCCAACGACGTAGGCCTTCAATTGTAAAGAGGGCAGGAAAAGTAGGTCAGCGCAACAAAACAGATAGTTCTCCAGCGCCGCCGCCGCCGCAGGGTTCTCCAGGTGCCGGTAGCGTTGCTGCTCGCGGCGAAGAGGCGCGTTTACTTCAAGGATATAGGGAAGGTGGTGGCGCTGTGCGAACTCGGCACCGGCCGTGGTCCACAAGGAATAGCGTTCGTAGACAGCGCTGACCGGATGCCGGCGATGCAGGCGTTCGAGGGCGTGCAGGATGGAGTAGTTGAGCAACATCGCCCGTGCTTCGGCGGCGGCTTCCTCGCGGCTTCGATTAGCCCCGCTGTGAACGATCTCACGCATCCGCTGCGCCGAGGGCGATTTGCTGACATCTGTGACTTTGAGTCCCTGCAGCGCCGCGGAATCCTTCGAGAACCGGCGTGCGGCAATGATTTCCAACTGCGTTCCTTGCCTCTGTAGCGCACGGCTCAATTCGATCACATGAAGGGAAGCCCCTTTGTTGCCGCCCACGGGAACGCCTCTGTCTCCGCAAACGTAAGCGATGTGCAACGTGCCCGGCAACTCAAGCCGCCTTGGCGGAGTCACCGCCACGAATGAGATCCCGCAGACGTGCCGCGTTGCGATAAAGATCGAACAACTGCTCCACTCGCGCGCGGCCGTTTCTGCCCATACGCATGGCCTCAACGGGGTCGTCGAGTATCTTTTCGATGGCGGCGGCAAGCGCATCGATGTCGCCACTGTCGACTAGGAGCCCGGTCTCACCATCGATGACGATCTCGGGGATTCCCGATATACGGGTGGATACCACAGGAACCCCAGAAGCCATGGCTTCGAGCAGAACCGTAGGCAGGGCATCAAGATTCCCATCTGCAGCCCTGATACACGGTAGGGCAAGCAACGACGAGGAAGCGATAGCGCCGGCGACCTCTTCAGTCGTAAGTGTCCCGCTAAGAGCAACCCGGTCTTCGAGTCCGAGTTGCTCTATGAGCGATTTAATCGCCGCCCGCTGCGGGCCCTCACCTATGATGCGGCACTTGACCATGCGTCCCCTGTCTCGGAGTGCGGCGCAAGCACGGACCAATAAAACGAAACCTTTCTTCTCGACTAGGCGGCCGACGGCCAGCACCACCGGCTCGGCCGGCCAACGGTGGCGCGGCTTGAATCGCGCTAGGTCGACTCCGTTATATACTCGGCAGATCTTGTCCTCCGGATGTTGGCTGCCACGACTCGCAAGGCGCACGCTCGTTTGCTGCTCCGGCTGCCCGGCTCCGCCTTCTCGTAGGCCGCTTGTAAGCCGGGCACTTCCGACGGTAGCAGCTTTGCTCGGCCATCGGTCTTCAACATCACCTGCTTCGAGGGATCGCACGCCGGCCCCGGAGGCAAGACCGGATCCGGAATTGGCTATGAGTTCTCTCAGATAGGACCGGTTGTAGTTCGTGACGGTTACAAACAGGGCAGAACGCGCAATCTTCCAGCGCAACAGTTCCGTATCGACATCGTCGTGGTAGATGTCCTTGGCATGGGCAGTAATACTGCAAGGGATGTTCGCCAGTTGGCCGGCCAAGAGGCCCACATGGCCGGCACGAGAAGCAAAATGCGCATGCAAGCGGCCCACGCCTCGTGCAGCGCAACTCTGAGCCAAGCGCAGCGCTAGGCTCACATATTTTCGCGGCAGGACCGTCGCCTCCAGCTGCCCGGCAAGTCCTAATTGGCGAGCCAAGCGTCTGCGCGCAATACGCAGCTCGTCGTCATCAACCGCAATATCGTCGATGCAAAGCAACGGGGATGTGAGTTCCCGGAGGATGCCATGCGGAACTTCATCTGGGTTGCGATGCAGAGAGAATATAACGAGGTCCTCCCCCAAAGCCTCCATCGCGCGAATTTCATTGATGACGAAGGTCTCCGAAACGCGCGGAAAGACTTTCAAGACATAGCCGAGCCGTGAATCGCTTGGGCGCGGGCGGGCGGAGTCAGTCTGCATCGCTTTCAGCATCCTTGGGGAGGGCGACACATCGACGATGCACGCAGCGGGCTTCGAGATCGTCGCGGCACAAGTCGAGTTGCACGCAAACGGGACGTGGCCGGCAGGCCGACTTGAGAAAGCGGCGCAAATCGTCGCGGTCCCATTTGGTAACCGCTGCCTGCGCGCCTGCTTGTGAACACGAGCAACAGCCGATCTGGTCGACCAGTGCGCAGTCTTCATTCTTGGCGCACCAGAACAAATCAAAAGGCGGGATTACCGGCCGCGAACGTGCCGTCTCCTCATGAAACGAAGTCAATCCAAGCGCGACTAGTATTGCCGAGGCCAATAAAGCCAGTATCGTCGTAGTGTATCCGCGCATAGGCCAGTCTCAGCCTGCGACGAGCCGCGGCTGTGAACCGCCGGAGGCTACCTTTCCGCCATCCTGGCCACCGTCAACATCATCTACTGCAGTAGGCATCACTTGATCGGTGTGGGCTCCGGGTGCGAGAGACGATTGTGCAGCGAAAACGTCTCTGTACCAGCCGGCCTGGCTCATCAGTTCAGCATGTCTGCCCTGTTGGGATATGCAGCCCCCTATGATCACCAAGATAAGATTCGCCGAGCATACTTCGTCTATGCGGTGGCTCACGCGAAAAGTGGTCCGATCTTTCGACACCCGCAGCAAAGTGCGGTTGAGCAGACGTGCGGAACTGGCGTCAAGCGACGCGGTCGGCTCGTCGAGAATCAGAATCGAAGGATCTTTGATCATCGCCCGGGCGATTCCGATTTTTTGTTGTTGCCCCGACGACAGCGTATCGCCGCGCTCGCCCACCAGAGTTTGGTACCCGTCCGGACAACTGACGATGAAGTCGTGGACCTCAGCCGCGCGGGCGGCAGCCTCTATTTCTTCGTCGTCCGCATCGAGTTTTCCATACGCTATATTCTCGGCGATGGTGCCGGCAAACAACATGTTATGCTGCATGACTATCCCGATATTCTCGCGAAGTGATTCCAGCGTGAATTGGTTGATCTTTACCCGGTCGATGGTGATCGAACCCGAATCGGGATCGTAGAGACGCGGCAACAATCCGCACAAAGTGGACTTACCCGCACCGTTGGGACCGACAATCGCCACCGTGTATCCAGGTTTCGCGGTAAACGAGACGTTCGTGAGTATTGGAACCCCCTTGCGGTAAGAGAAACTCACGTCTTTTAAACTCACGCGCCCCGCCAAAGCCCCCGCCGGGCGGGCGTCAGAACGAACCTTGACTTTCTCGTCTATACGCAGGATCGAGAGTACCCGATCCGCACAGATCTGAGCTTTCGAGATACGCCCCGTGATTCGGGCAATGCGCCGCAGTGGCCTGTACATACCCGCCAAGTAGGCGTTGAAGACGAGGAGGTCCCCGGGAGTCAGTACGCCCGCAAGCACCTTGGCAGTACCGAACCACAACACTGCACCGGTACCCACGGCCACGATGATCTCTGCCATCCGCTCGAGATTGGCTTCTAAACGCACGGTCGTAAGGCCCGAGCGCAAGTTGCGCCGGTTCCACTTGCGAAACTTCTCCTCTTCGTGCGCCTCTCGTCCGAAAGCCTGGATCACTGCGATCCCCTGGAGCATCTCTCCAAGGTGGGAGGCCATGCGCCCCTCGTGCTTTCTCTGCTTGCGAACCGCTCCGCGCAAGCCGCTGGAAATACGAAACACCGACAGCGTCAACAGCGGCAGTACCGCGATACTGATGAAGGTGAGTTGCAAATCCATGTACGCCATTACCACGACCATGGTGAGAAGAACCAGGGATTGCGTGAACACGACCAGGGTCGCATCCACGAGCATCTCCCGCATCATGTTGGCATCGGCAGTGGCACGCAGTATCAAGTCCCCAACATGCTGGCGGCGGTGGAAAGACAAGGCCAGAGCCTGAAGATGCGAAAACAGCCGGCGCCGCAAGCTGAAAGTCATGTGCTGTCCAGCCGAAGCGATCATGTAGCGCTGTAGGTAGTTGAACATTCCCCAAAGCACGCTGATGGCCAGCAGCAAACCGCATGAGATCGAAACCACGCCCATGGCACCGGAGCCTTTCATCAGCGCGTAGGGGAAGGTCCATTTTATTCTGTCAACGGGAAGCAGGGCGTAGTCGAATACCATTTTGATCGGCCACGGCCTGACCACCTGCATCAGCACTGCACCAATGCTGCAGAGCAATGCGAACACGAACTCGCGCCTGACACCTTTTAGATAAGGTGCCAACTCGATGAGCAGGTGGTAAACTTGCTTGAAGTTTACACGTTCGAGCAGCGGATTCGGTCGTATCGACATATCTATGCGGCAGCTCGCCTCAGCGGTGCCGGCTCCGGCAAGCGAAACCTCGTGCCTGTCGGGCCAAACACGACTCAGTCTCCGTTTTGCCGTTTTCTCCCGAATACTTTGAGCGTCGCCATCGAGGTCACCGGTTGAGTGGTATCGTCAACGATAAATGCGGTGCAGAGAACACGGCGCGAGGTAGCGACAATGCGGGCAGAACCGCTCTTCACGTTCCTTACACCCGACGAAGCGAACGAGATTATCTTCGTTTCGTGAATGCCGACGGTATTGCCCGTGCCGATAGTGACGGTTCCGCCGGGTAGTAGGTCGGCCGCACCGTCGGCCGACCCCACCGCCACGTCGTTCAAGGGGCCCACCCCGCTCGCATCGAAGATCTCAACCGCTACGCGGACGGGAGCCAGATCGGTAGAGGTGCAGGAAAATTCGGTTTCGATGCTGTTGTTCTTGGTAACACCCGGCACGATGTAAAGGGACCGGGTGTTGGCGGTGGTGGATATTACCGGCAGGGGGCTATCGACCGCTCCCGCCAGCGCAGTGCTCGCACAAAGTGTTGCGGCGGCTAGAGACCCGGCTATGGAATAGGCACCTAAAGCGCCCGGCAGTGGCTTGCTCATCGCAGAGAACCTCCTCGGCTGCGGTTACCCGCTTTAATCTGCAGCAACTTACATGCCATGGGCTGAGAAGTGGAACCCTTCTCAATCGAGCCATATCAAGGGATTAGGCGGACGAACCCGCTCGATCGAGTGAAAAATCGTGCAAGTTCTTGCGCGGCAGGCGGCAGAAATTGCACGATTGCAAGCTCGCTATTGCGTTGCTGCCCCCGCGATTGAGGTTGCGGCAAGAAAGTCAACCGTCAGTATTCAAGAAAGCTCGTCGCAAGCCTCGCAAGCGTATACTCGATCGGCCCAAGCACAGCTATGGTGTGGGGAGCACAGGCGTAGCAACAATACGTCGAAGGCCAAGAGTGAGCACGGCCCGAGATGGCAGGCGATTGCGGCTCGCGGTAGAGCTTTCATGGATACTGCAGATCAAGAAGCAAAGTTCTCCTCGTTCCAACGCCGGCATTCATCGATCATGGCAAGGAAGTTCTCCCGCGACAGGTAATTGGCTGCGGTATTGCCCGTGCCCATGGCGTAGCCACCCTGGGAGCCGCAGACGTCAAGAATCTCTCGGGTGCGGCGGCGGACGTCCTGCTCACTTCCGCGGGTGAGCAGATCCATATCGACGCCACCGAGCACGGCGATCCGGTCTCCCCAGCGGCGATAGGCCTCCTCAACGGGCATTATCTTGTCTTCGAAAGAATGCTTGGCGTCAATACCGACGTCGTCGATGAGATCGTCCATCATAGTGTACATGTTGCCGCAAGAGTGAAAGACCAACACCTTGCCGGCCTCATGCACTGCTTTGGCGATGTTACGGTAGTGCGGAACGATGTAGCGTCGCAGCACTGCGGGCGAAACCAGGGTGCCGCTGAAAAATCCCAAGTCGTCGGTAAGCAGCACCATGCCCACGTTGTCGAGAGAAGCAACTTGGGCAGCCGTGGCAGTGGCCAAGTCTCCCACCCGGGCGCATATCGCCTCGACCAGATCGGGCTGGTCCGCAAGCGCATAGGAAAAGGATTCCAGGCCCATCAGCCAAGTCGAGTTCTCGAAAATGCCGCCGTACATAAAAGGCGCCACTGCCATTCCATCCGGCACCACGCTGCCTACGTACTGCAAGGCTATGTGATTGAGTTCTCCGGCTTGGGGCCAAGGGTAGCGTTCGAAGTCGTCCCAGTTCTGTATCGGGCCCTTGTCCTCATCCTGCCAATAGCGCTTGCCGTCGGGCCAGTTCTGACGTTCCGCGCTATCGGCCACAGCAGTAAAACTTCGCTGCAAGCTGAACCCCGTTACCATGAAGACGTAATCGTAGCCCACGTGTTCGCAAAAGCGCACGTACATATCCATCGATTGCATCAACGCGGGCAGATCCTCGCCGGGAAGGTTATCCATGGGCTCTTCGATGTAGTGGTGCAGATTGACCGGGAAGCTTTCGCCAAGCACGCTCTCGACCATCCCTGGGTCGGCGAACAAGTCGAAAAGAGGCACCGGACCCGGTGGCCCTTCGCGCAGTATACTTTTACGAAAGCTCTCAAAATCAGGTTTGTGTGCCATTGGTGCTTCTCCCTATGCAAGCCTCCGGCAGAGCCCTTACCTATAGTCCGGCCTTATCCGAGGCGGCCGGCCGAAGCCGCTGTTGTGTCTGAGAACTGCCGGCGCTTATCCAGCGTTAGTTGCCGTAGCAGCGATCAAGTCCTTGACCACCGCGACGGCCGATGATGCGTCGTCGGCATAACCGTCGGCGCCGATGCGCGAGGCGAACTCCGCAGTTACCGGCGCCCCTCCGACTATCACTCGGAAATCCTCCCCAAGTCCGGCTTCATGCAGCGCCTTTACCGTGTCTTCCATGGCACCCAGCGTAGTGCTGAGCAGCGACGATAGCCCAACCAGGGTGGCTCCCGACTCGCGGGCCGTTTCGACGAAACGCTGCGCAGGGACATCAGCGCCGAGATCGATGACGTCGAAACCGTTGCCTTCGAGCATCATCGCCACGAGTTTCTTGCCGATGTCGTGCATGTCACCTTGAACGGTACCCATCACCACTTTCCCGGCAGCCTCGTAGCCGCTGCCCGACAATTCGGGTTTCAGCAACTCTACGGCCTGGGTCATCGCACGCGCAGACAGCAGCAGTTCGGGGACGAAGTACTCGGCTCGCGAGAACAGATCGCCGACCTCTTCCATTCCCGGGATCAAGCAATCCCCGAGTATGTCGGCTGCGCTCAAGCCTTCGGCAAGCGCCGCCTTGACACCGGCAGTGGTCCCCGCAGCATCTCCATCCACCAAACATTTTTTCAAAGCTTTCAGATCCACTTGCAACCTCCTGGACTAACGGCAGACTGCATCTCCTTATCCAGGGGCGGGAGTTGAAGCCATAGCTGCCCGAGCTTTCTTGCGCCGGCACCGCGACGGTGGCCCTTGTACTTCCGCCGACGTGGACTCGGCCCAAGGCCATTGACAGGGCCTGTGCCGATGTGATCTTGAAACCCTATGAGCCCAGGCGGAGATATGTTGTGACCGACAAGCCGGCACCGTGGAGTATTGTGGCGGCCGTAGCCGTCTCGATTGTGGTGGCAGCGCCAATGCCGGCGCGCGCGCAGCTAAACCACTTGACTTGCTTCAGAGCCGGCGATCCGGCGCGTTTTCAGGCCAGCGTGAGCTTGGACATGGCGCAGGTCGCCTTCGATCCACCAGGCCAATGCCGTGTGGTGGGCCGGGCCAATCTGTTTTGTGTACCCTCCCAGAAGACCGTGAATAGCTTCGAAGTCGATGGGGCGCCGGGCTCCCCGCTAGCGGTGCCCGGCTTCACCCCGGTTCCGGACCGCTTGTGCTACAAGCTGCGTTGTCCCAGGAAGAGTCCGGCGACACAGCAGCTTTCAGATCAATTCGGAACGCGCGACGTCACCGTGTTCAGGACCCGTTTCTTATGTACTCCGGCCCGCGAGGGCCTGCCGACGACCACGACCACCACTACGAGCACCAGCACCACTACCACCTTGGTACCGGCACCCAAACTCGTATTCGTCTCCTCCGCCACTTATATCGGCAACCTTGGAGGCATAACCGCGGCCGATCAGAAGTGCCAGGATGCTGCCGATGCCGTCCCGGCCCTGGCCGGAAAAACTTGGAAAGCGTGGCTGTACGACGGTGCCCTTACACCGATTACGCGTATGACCCACTCGAGCAGCGGCTATCAACTACTCGACGGAACCACCGTCGCCGCAGATTGGAAGGATCTCGTGGACGGTTTCATCGACACAGCTATCTCGCTCACCGAAGTGGGAACCACGGTAAGTGGCGGCGTCTGGACCGGCACTTCCGAAACCGCCCAGGCAGTGCCGGGCTCGGATTGTTTCGGCTGGATCTCGTCTCTGTTCGAAAGCCGTGGAACCCGCGGAAGTAGCAGCTTGAGCGACCGCGGATGGACAGTAGCCGACGACCCCCTGTGCACTCAGAATCTTCGCCTCTACTGCTTCGAACAGTAAGCGTTTCCCGAGTCGCGAGCCGGCCACCACATTTCCTTGATCGGAATTGCGATGAAGATGCCAAAGGTCTAAAATAAAGTGATGCGGCTGAGATGCTTGACCCAGGCCCACGATGCGCTGTGGTAGACAATCAGCCAGGGCAGGGCGATTTCCGCGCAGATCGCGGAGAAAGAAGCCAGGATCACGAATGTTTTGGTCCGTTCGGCAAGGGAACTGATGAAGAAAATGTGGCCGAGGATCAGAAAGAACACCGGCATCGTGAAGAGATGGAAATGTGAGGTCTCCAGAAGCTCGAGAAAGCCTTTTCCACCGAGTCCCATTTCTTCTTGCCGGTAGTACTCGGCTATCTGGCCACTGCCCACTCCCGATTTCGCAAAGATGAACCCGAGGCAGCTGAGTAAACCTGCTGCCACGAAAAACAAGAACAGCGTGTAGAACAGCCGTGTGCCGTAAGGAAGCCGTGCCAGACGGTAGTCGCCTCCTGCAAAGATCTTCATCGAGGAGCCTTCTTGCCGGACGCGCTTCGGCTGCCGTCTAGCATTGCAAGGTCTGCGGGCATAAAGCGCGGACTTCGCCGGGCCACGCCGTCGTCTAGCAACAACACATCGAGCCCTTGCTGTTTCTCGACCTCGGAAAGCAGCGCGTGGCCTGCTACTACCAGCGCAGTGCTCCACGCTTCGGCTTCGGAAGCTGTCCGCGCCACCACGCTGGCTTGGATCGCAGTCCGCACCCAG